>CAZQZE010000005.1:10214-24188 GCA_964597715.1 uncultured Halobacteriales archaeon | reverse complement strand
ACCAGCTTGACGTTGACGTCGGCCTCCGGATTGCTCGCCTTCAGGTCGTGGATCAGCTGTTTGAGGTCCTCGATGGAGTAGATGTCGTGCAGCGGCGGCGGTGAGATGAGTCCCACGCCGGGCGTGGCGTAGCGCACGTGGGCGATCATCTCGTTGACCTTCTTGCCGGGGAGGTGGCCGCCCTCGCCGGGCTTGGAGCCCTGGGCCATCTTGATCTGCAGTTCCTCCGCCTCCGAGAGGTAGGTGGAGGTGACACCGAACCGGCCGGAGGCGACCTGCTTTGTCTTGCAGCCCTTCTCGGTACTGAACCGCTCGGGCGGTTCCCCGCCCTCACCCGTGTTCGCGGAGGCGCCCAACCGGTTCATCGCGATGGCGTTGTTCTCGTGCATCTCCGGGGACAGCGAGCCGAGCGACATGGCCGCCGTCTCGAAGCGCTTGACGACCTCGTTGACCGGTTCGACCTCCTCTAGCGGGACCGACTCGCGGCCCTCGGTGTCGAACTCCAGGAGGCCACGGAGGGTCTGGAGGGTCTCGTTCTGGTCGTTTATCTGCTCGGCAAACTCCTTGTACCGCTCGTAGTCGCCGGTCCGGACGGCCTGCTGGACGGTTCCAACGGTGTCGGGGTTCCACTGGTGGTGGATACCGCCGGTCCGGTTCTCGTACTCCCCGACCCGCTCCATCTCGGCGTCCTCGTCCCACGCGTGACCGTGACGGGCGGTCAGGTCGGACTCGATCTCCTCGATACCGATCCCCTCGGTCCGGTTCTCGGTGCCGGGGAAGTACTCCTCGACGAACGAGGAGGAGAGCCCGACGGCCTCGAAGATCTGGGCGCCCTGGTAGCTCTCGACCGTCGAGATACCCATCTTTGCCATCGTCTTCAGCAGGCCATCCTCGACGGCGTTGACGTAGGCGTCGATGGCCGTCCGCAGGTCGGCGCCGTCCGGGCCGGCGACCAGGTCCTCGATGGTCTGGTAGGCCAGGTAGGGGTTGACCGCGCCCGCCCCGTACCCGATGAGCGTCGCGAAGTGATGCACCGCCCGCGGGTCACCGGACTCCACGACGAGCCCGACCTGGTTTCGCAGCCCGCTGCGCACGAGATGGTGGTGGATGCCGCCGGTTGCGAGCAGGCTCGGGATCGGAACCCGGTCCGGCCCCGTGTTCCGGTCCGAGAGAACGAGCACGTCGTGGTCGGCTGCCACGTCGTCGGCCGCGGCCCGAGCCGCCTCGATTGCCCCCTCAAGACCCGTCTCCGCCGGATTGTAGGTGATGTCGACGACCCCCGCCGACACCCCGCTGTCCAGGGTCTTGATATCGGCAAGCTCCCGGTCGGTCAGAACCGGCGAGTCGAGCACGAGCTGGCGGGCGTGTTCGCGGCTCTCGCCGAGCAGGTTCCGCTGGTGACCCAGCCGGGTCTCCAGGCTCGTGACGAGCTCCTCCCGGATGTAGTCAAGCGGCGGGTTCGACACCTGCGCGAACAGCTGCTTGAAGTAGGTAAACAGGGGACGGTTGAACTGTGAGAGCACCGACAGCGGGGTGTCGTCACCCATCGACCCGATGGGGTCTTTCCCCTTCTCGGCCATCGGCTCGATGAGGTGGTCGACCTCGTCGTAGGTGTAGCCGTAGGTGGCCTGGTGGGCGCGCAGCGCGTCAACCTCGTCGTGTGGGTGGTTGTCCTCGCCGGTGGAGATGTCCTCCGGGCGGATCTGTTCGGCCTCGACCCACTCGCCGTACTTCTCGTCGGTGAGGTCCTCGAAGACCTCCTCGTCGGACACGACCCGACCCTTCTCGGGGTCCGCCAGGAAACACTGGCCGGGCTGGAGTCGGCCCCGCTCCTCGATCTCGCTCTCGTCGTAGGAGAGCGCCCCTGCCTCCGAGGACATCACCAGGGTGTTGTCCTCGAGGATGTCGTACCGGCAGGGCCGGAGCCCGTTCCGGTCCAGTACCGCGCCGATCCGTTCGCCGTCGGTGGCCGCGACCAGCGCCGGCCCGTCCCAGGGCTCGACCAGCGAGGCGTGGTAGTCGTAGAAGTCCCGCCGGTCGCCCCTGACGTCGTTTGCCTCGCCACGCCAGGCCTCGGGAACCAGCATCCGGAGGGCGTGTGGCAGGTCACGGCCGCCCATCATCAGCAACTCGAGGGCGTTGTCGACACTCGCCGTGTCCGACTGCTCGGGGTCGTCGATGATCGGCTTGGTCGTCTCGATATCCTCGCCAAAGTCCGGGTGGGCGATGTCCGTCTCCCGGGCCCGCATCCAGTTGATGTTGCCCTGGATGGTGTTGAACTCGCCGTTGTGGATGACGTTGCGGTAGGGGTGGGCGAGGTGCCACGCGCCGAGTGTGTTCGTCGAGAACCGGGCGTGGACCATCGCAAAGGTCGAGCGCATCCGCTCGTCCTCCAGTTCGGGGTAGTACTCGGGCACCTGGCCGGAGGTGAGCAGCCCCTTGTAGACGACGGTTTCACGGTCCAGCGAGACAATGTAGAAGCGACCGTGACCCGGGGGCTCACGCTCCTCGACGGTGTTTTCGACGGCCCGACGGCCGACGTAGAGCTGTCGGTCGAAGGCGTCGCCGGTCTCGCCGTCGGCGGAGGTGACAAAGGCCTGCTGGACGTCGGGCTCGGAGTCGAGCGCCGTCTGTCCCAGGCTCGCGTTGTCGGTCGGAACCGACCGCCAGGTGAGCACCTCGAGGCCCTCGGCGGTCAGCCGTTCCTCGACGGTGTCCTTCAGCCCGGCGCGTGCGTCGTCGTCCTGTGGCAAAAAGAACGAGCCGACGGCGTACTCCCCGGGCGCGGGGAGGGCGGCGTCCACCTCGTCGGCGAAAAAGTCGTGTGGGGTCTGCAACAGGATGCCGGCGCCGTCACCGGTGTTCTCCTCGGCGCCGGTCGTCCCGCGGTGTTCCATGCATCGTACCAGTTCGAGACCGTCCTCGACGACCTCGTGACTGCGGCCCCCGTCGAGGTCCATTACGACCCCAACACCGCAGTTCGAGCGCGTGTCGGTCGGGTCCGCGAGCCCGGCAGCGCCCGTGGAACCCGCAGGTGTGTCGCTGTCTTTCATATATTACTTAACAGGGGATGCAGCTTTATTAGGCTACTCCTGAAGGCTGTCGGTTGGACTATTGTGTCCTATACCATCATTGGTGAATATAAGGAGGATAATATTGACAACAGGTCGGACAGGGACGGGTACGGAGTCGGCGGCGCCACGGTCCTGGGACGGCCCCGGGGCTCAGTAGCTTTTTGCGAAGTAGGCGGTCTCCTCGGCGTCGCCACCACAGACCGCACACTCCTCGTGGACCGGCTCGGCGTTCCGGTCCTCGGGCACCATCACAATCTCGGCGGCGATTGCCTCCTTGATGGGCTCCTCACACGCCGCCTCGCCACACCAGCCGGCCTTCACGTAGCCGCCGTGTTTGCCGATGGTCCCGAGGATCTCCTCGCGGCTCCCGGCCTCACGGGTCTCCCCCTCGAGGGTCTCCTCGGCGTCGGCGTACAGTTTCGCGAACACCGTGTCGAGGTGCTCCTCGACTGCCGGCGTGACCCCATCCCTGCTGACCGTCGCACGCTCCCCGTCGGGCCGGTGAACGAGGGTCACCTCGCCGTCCTCGACCTCGTCGGGACCGACCTCCACGCGCAGCGGGACGCCTTTCAGCTCCCACTCGTTGTACTTGAACCCGGGGTTGCGGTTCTCGCGGTCGTCGAGGTCGACCCGCAGCCCGGCGGCCGCGAGCGCGCTCTCGACGGCCTCGGCGTACTCGATGACCTCGTCTCTGTTCTCCGCCTGCCAGATAGGGACGACCACCACCTGTGTGGGCGCGAGGGTCGGCGGGAGCACCAGCCCCTGGTCGTCGGAGTGGGTCATGATCAGCGCGCCCATCGCCCGCCAGGACAGCCCCCACGAGGTGGTGTGGGCGGTCCGCTCCTCCTCGTTGACGTCGGCGTAGGTGAGGTCGAACGCCTCGGCGAAGGAGGTCCCGAGGTAGTGAGAGGTCGCCCCCTGCACGGTCTTGCCGTCGGGCATCAGTGCCTCGACGGTCGTGGTCGTGTGTGCACCCGGGAACTTGTCGTGTTCGGGTTTGCGCCCCCGGAGGACGGGGAGTGCCAGCACCTCCTCGTAGACACGCTCGTACTGGTCCAGCCGGGTCATCGCCTCCGTCCAGGCGTCCTCCTGGGTCGCGTGGGCGGTGTGCCCCTCCTGCCAGAGGAACTCCTTCGTCCGGAAGAAGGGCTTTGTCTCGGTGGCCTCCCACCGCACCACCGAACACCACTGGTTCAGCCGGAGGGGGAGGTCACGGTGTGACCGGACCCACTGGGCCATGAACGGGGCGACGATCGACTCGCTGGTCGGCCGCACCGCGAGCCGCTCCTCGAGCTCGTCGTACCCGCCGTGGGTCACCCACGCCACCTCGGGGTCGAAGCCCTCGACGACGTCCTTCTCCCGCTCCAGGTAGCTCTCCGGGATGAAGAGCGGGAAGTAGGCGTTCTGCACGCCGGTGTCCTTGAACCAGCCGTCGAGGTAGTCCTGAATCCGCTCCCAGATGGCGTACCCCCGTGGGCGGGTGACGATGAACCCACCCATCGGCGCGTAGTCGGCGAGACCCGCCTTCTGGACGACCTCCGCGTACCACTCGCCGGTCGCGTGCTCCTTTGACTCTGTGATCCCCAGGTCTTGACCGTCCGTCATTGATGGCGTGTGCGTGACCGACCCATAAACAGGCTACGTTTCACCGGGCTGTCGGGGCGTCGCCGTCCACCCCAGGTGCAAACAGAGTTATACCGCTGGCGCCGAGCATCCGTCTGTGGCTCGCTCGAGGCTCACGACTCGCCCCTGGGAGACGACCGAGACCGGACACGTCACCGAACTCCTGTACGACGACGGCGAGACCGACACTACCCTCGTCTGCGCGCTCCACGGGGGCGCCGTCGAGCCGGGTACCGCCGAGGCGGCACTCGAACTCGCGACACGGCTGCCCGACGCGGCCTGCTGGGCCAGGCTTGGCTACGACGACGACGGCGCCTTCGCGGCGTGGCACCCGCCGTCGAAGGAGGTCCAGCCGGCCGACTATCCGCTACTCGCCGAGGTCGCGGGTCGGGGGTTCGACACCGTGCTCAGCCTGCACGGCCGCGCCGACGAGGAGGTTGTCGTCGGTGGCGCGGCCGAGGCCGGCGCCAAGCAGTCGGTTCAACGGCGGCTCGACGACGCCCTTCCGGTCCCGGTCCGGACGGCCGCCGACGGCCCCTACGGCGGGGTCCACCCGGAGAACCCGGTGAACTGGCTCGCGGCCGACGAGGGGGGTATCCAGCTCGAACTCGCCCCCTCGGCCCGGGGCGAGCACGCGGCGACTGTCAGGGAGGCCCTCGCGGAACTGGTCACCGACGGGGCGGTCTGAGCCCCCGACTCACCCGATCACCGAGTCCGCCGTCGCGGCCCCGACGACGCTGAAGATCGCCCCGATAGAGACGGCCCTGGCGGTCGCCTCGGCGCCGGCCCCGAACGTCGCCGGCGCGTTGAACACGAGCGCGAGTGTCGTCACCGAGAGGTAGGAGACGGCCATCAGCGAGAGAAACCGGACGGGAAGGCCGACGACCGACCCCTCCGCGTCGGGGCTGCGCCCCTCGTCGGCGCCGTAGAGTGTCCCGTAGCCGATCAGCACCACCATCGCCACCGTCACCCCCCACTGGAGTGTGCTCATCCCCGCGGCGAGGGCCCAGACCTCCTCGGTCACGACGAACGGTGCCGAGAGGATGAACCCCCCGACGACCTGCTGGGCGAGGTCGTCGACGCCGAACGTCCGCCCCCCTGGGAGCCTGTCGAGGAGGTCGATCGTCCGCGTGATGACGCGCCGCTCGCCGGGTGTCTCGGCCGTCTCCTCTATGTCCTCGAGGTCGTCGAGTAGCTCCTCGACCTCCTCGCTGTCGGGGCCCTCGGGAGGGCGGGGACTCATCCTGTGCCCGGGTACTCCCCGACACTCTCGTGGTCCCACACGAGGTCCATATACCGCTCCAGCCCGGCGACAAAGGAGCCGTTCTCCGTGATCGCGGCCTGGCGCATGTGGTCGGGGACGCTGGGTTCCTCGACGAGGAAAATCGCCTCCCCGGAGTCGTAGGCCATGCTCGGGTCGGTCAGCGTCCCCCGCCAGGGCAGCTGACCGGTCGAAAAGCGCAGCGCAACACCGGGGTAAGACTCCCGCAAGCGTGTGACAATGTCGGCCTGGACCCGCCTGTTCTCGGCCGAGAGCAGGTCGGGGTGGTTCAACAGCGCGCGCACCTCGACCCGGTCAAGCGCCGCCGTCAGGACAGGCTCGACCGCCTCCAGGTACGCGAAGCTCTTCGTGATAACGTCGACCCGCTCGTCCGCCTCCCGGTAGAGCCGCCGGGTTTCGGTCTCGCTGGGTTCGCCGACGTCGACGACGTGAAACAGCTCCTCGGCGGGTCGGACGTCCTCGCTCGCCCGCTCGTAGCGCGGCCGGAACTCGGAGAGAAACTGGTCACGCATCCCGCCGAGGTCCTGGCGGTAGCGCTCGAACTCCTGGCGGCGGTTCTCGACGGCCCGGTCGAGCACCTCCTCCGGTGGCTTTGGCTGGTACTCCTTTGGCCGGCCGGGGACCACCTCGATGTACCCCTGGTCGGCGAGCGAGTCGAGCACGCCGTAGACCCGTGCCTTCGGGATCCCCGTCGCCTCGGCCAGATTCGGCGCGGTCGTCCGGCCGAGTGTCAGGAGTTCCGCGAGGGCTGTCTGTTCGTACTCCGTCAGGCCGAGTCGGTCCAGCATGTCCGTCGGCGGGTCCGTCATGTCGCCCCGCTACGCCGGCACCCGTCTAAAACCCCTGCCGTCGGCCACCGTTCACCCCCCATTTCACGGCGCCGTAGAGGTAGCCAAGCCCGACAGCCGCGGTGAGGACCCAGAGCATCGCGAACTGGAGCCCCCGTTCGATGGACGGGGCGGTCACGAGCCCACGAAGCCGGTCGGGGGCCGACTCGAGCAGCAGTGTGTCAAGAAAGTCGGCCTCCGCGTCGGTCGACCCGGACTCGGGGACCAGCACCTCCATCCCGCGCTTTGAGTAGCCCTGCCAGAACGCCCGGTCGAGCAGCCACGCCGGCTCGGTCCGGTAGTCGAACACCTTGTGCGCCACCTCCGCGTCGGGGGTGTAGTAGACGCCGTGGCCGTACTCGGCCGCCAGCCGGGCACAGAGCTCCGTCTCCCCGCCCTGGAGGTTGGCGTCGCCCTGCCGGCCGCCGACCTCGGTGTCGAACCCGCCGAGTTCCAGAAAGCACGCCCGCCGGAAGGAGATGTTCGACCCGAAGGTGTTGCGCACCTCGCCCGGCCCCTCGGCGAAGCCGCGGTGGGTGACACCGACCAGCCAGTAGAACTCGGCGGGCAGGAAGCCGGGCTTCCCGGCCACCCAGGCCGGGGTCATCCGCCCGCCGACGGCCGGGACGTCCCGCTGCTCGTAGACGGCGACGAGGTCGGCCACCCACTCCTCGTCCGCCACCGCGTCGTCGTCGAGGAAGGCGACCACGTCCCCGGTCGCGGCCTCGGCGCCGTTGTTCCGGCTCTCCAGCAGGCCGACGTTCGCCCCGTTACAGTGAACCCGGACCGCGGGATGGTCCGCATAGTCCTCGCGCAGCCGCGTGCACACGTCCTCATCACCGTCGGCGACGAGGACCAACTCCACGTCGTCGTAGGTCTGGGCGAGGACGCTCTCGGCCGCCTCCCGGAGGTCGTCGTACCGGTCGAGGGTGTGCTCGCAGACGACCACCGAGACGCGCATACCCCGGTCTGGACGGGCGCCGGGCAAAGGCGTTTTCCATCCGTCTCCGGGTGTCTCTCGGCCCGGCTCGCTTGCCGAGACATAAGGCTTATGCGCGGGCTGTAACTCTAAGCGCCCAATGAGTAACTGGCGCGAGGAGTTCGAGGACGGCTCGGGGGTCGGGGCGGTTACGGCCTGGCTCACGAGCTACTACCACTACGTCGCCCTCGCCGCGCTCGCCGGGTTCACGCTCTGGAACCGCACCCGCTTCTGGGAACGGTTTGTCGTCGACGGCCGGACACTGCTCGCGGGCAACGACCCCTTCTATCACCTCCGGAGCGTCCAGTACGTCGTCAACAACTACCCGGCAACGATGCCGTTCGACCCCTGGACGTACTTCTCCTACGGGACCGCTAACTCCCAGTTCGGGACGCTGTACGACCAGCTGATGGCGACGGCCGCGCTGGTCGTCGGGCTCGGGAGCCCGAGTGACGAACTCGTCCGGACAGTCGTCCTCTTCGCCCCGGCCATCTTCGGGGCCGCGGTCATGGTCCCGGCCTACCTCATCGGCCGGCGGCTTGGCGGCCGGGCCGGCGGCGTCGTCAGCGCCGCTATCATCGCGCTGGGCGCCGGCGGCGTCCTCCAGCAGGGGATGGCCGGCAGCGCCGACCACCAGGTCGCGGAGGCGCTGTTCCAGGGGCTCGCGGTGCTCGGTATTGTCGTCGCGCTCGCGGTCGCCCGCCGGGAGAAGCCGGTCTGGGAACTGGTCCAGGCCCGCGAGGTCGCCGCGTTGCGCCGCTCGCTGGGCTGGGCGACCCTCGCCGGCGTCGCGGTCGCCGCCTACCTCTGGGTCTGGCCGCCGGGCGTGCTCCTGCTCGGTGTCCTCGGCCTCTTTTTCCTCGTCCACCTCAGCGTCGAGTACGTCCGCGGGAACAGCCCCGAACACGCCGCCTTCGTCGGTGCGGTGGCGCTGACGACCGCCGGCGTCCTCCAGTTGCCGTCCCTCAACACCCTCGAACTCAGTGCGACCAGCCGGTCGCTGCTCCAGCCCGGCCTCGCAGTCGGGGTCGCCGCCGGCTGTGTCTTCGTCGCCTGGCTCGCCCGCCGGTGGGACGGGAGTGACCGGCCGGCCCGGCTGTTCCCGCCTCTCACACTCGGCATCGTGGCCGTGGTCGCTGTCCTCACGGCGGTCGTCCTGCCCGACACCTTCGGCTACTTCGTCACCCAGGTCGACCGGGTGCTCGGCTTCGTCACCGGACAGAGCGCACAGGCGGCGACGGTCGTCGAGGCGCGGCCGGGGAGTCTCGACACCGTCTATCAGGGGTACAAGCTGGCAGCCGCGACGGCGCTGCTCGGCGCTGTGGTGTTGCTGGCCCGGCAGGTGCTCGACGACGACCCCGGGGGCGAGGGGTTACTGGTCGTCCTCCTGGCGGCTGTTATGCTCTCGGCGACGCTCACGCAGGGCAGATTCGCCTACTACATGGCAATCCCTGTCGGGGTGCTCAACGCGGCGCTCGTCGGCTGGGCGGTCGGCTACATCGGGGGTATCGGGGCTGACGGGACGGTCGAGACGTACCAGGTGCTCTCGGTCGGGGTGGTCATACTGGTCGTCCTGGCCCCGATGTTACTCATCTTCCCGACGGCGACGGCAGTCGCCCAGGGGAACCAGGCCCCCGGCGGCGTCACCGGCTGGCAGAGCAGCCTGGAGTGGATGGAGGAGAACACCCCGGCGGAGGGCCAGTACGGCAACCCCGACGGCGACCCGATGGCCTACTACGGGGCGTTCAGCCGAACCGACGACTACGACTACCGCCAGGGTGCCTACGGGGTGATGTCGTGGTGGGACTACGGCCACTGGATCACGGGTATCGGCGAGCGGGTCCCCACAGCGAACCCCTTCCAGCAGGGCGCGACCGAGGCCGCCCGGTTCCTGCTGGCACAGAACGAGACCGAGGCCGCAGGCGTCCTGAGTGAGATCGACGAGGACGACGCCACGACCCGGTACGTGATGATAGACAGCCAGATGGTCGGCGGCAAGTACCAGGCGCCGCCGCAGTTCGCACCGAACGTCACCCGGTCGGACTTCCTCACCCGGTCGACGACGAACCGCCAGGTCTACCGGCAGTACGTCCGGGCGTTCCAGCAGCAGGGGCTCTCTCAGTCCCGGGCCAACCAGCAGGCCAGGGGGATCGCCACCGTCCGGCACCAGACCCAGGCCTACTACGAGTCGATGATGGTGCGGCTGTACGCCTACCACGGGAGTTCGATGGAGCCACAGCCGTACGTCGTGGACTGGCAGCAGGTCCAGACCGAGGACGGCAGGGCCGCCCTTGTCGAGCCCCAGGACGGGCCGATGTTCCGGGCGTTCGAGAACATGAGCGCGGCCCGTGGGTACGCCCGCCAGGACGGGACGGCCGCGGTCGGCGGGTTCGGGCCGTACCCGCCCGAGGAGCGCGTCGCGGCGCTTGACAGCTACCGGCTGGTCCAGACGAGTTCCAGCCGCTCCGGGAAGTTCGCCCGCGACGTGCTCGGGGCGGGCTACACCTCGAACGCGGTTCTCCAGCAGCTGGGCAACCGGTCGCCCGCCGCCCGGCAGTATCTCCGTGACCTGACCACGACCGTCCGGTCGACCGACGGGTTCGCGAAGGTGTTCGAGCGGGTCCCCGGCGCGCAGGTCCGGGGTGACGGTGCCCCCGAGAACGCGACCCTCACGATGCAGGTCCGGATGGAGCCCGCAAACGGCCCCAACTTCACCTACAGTAAACGGGTCGAAACCGACGACACCGGGGCCTTCGAAACGACAGTCCCCTACTCGACGACCGGCTACGAGAACTGGGGGCCGGAGCAGGGCCGCACGAACGTGAGCGTCCGGGCGACCGGCCCGTACACCGTCTCCTCGGGCCTCCGGACGAACGAGACCGGGTCGGTCGTCAGCTACCGGGCGTCGGTCGACGTCACCGAGGCACAGGTCATCGGCGAGAACACCACCCCGGTTCGGGTGACACTCGACGAACAGCCGCTGAACATCGAGGGGGCCTCGGGCGGGAGTGGTAATACGAGCGGGACTGACACCGGCACGGACGGCGCCGGCACCGACGGCGGGGACAACACCACCGGCTCGGTGCCGGCCAGTCCGGTCCAGACCGCACGGGCAGGGTAGCCATGGCGGGCGAACCCGCACGCGACCCCGAACGGGGCGAGGACGCTGACACCGAGCCGTCGGCCGGCGAGACGGAGCCGGGGCGGTCCCGGACCGTCACAGGCGATGCCCTCGTCCGTGGGTTCGGGGCCGTCTACCTCAAAGGGGCGGCGATGGGTGCGGCGGACACCATCCCGGGGGTCTCCGGCGGCACGATCGCGCTCATCACCGGCATCTACGAGCGGTTCGTGCGGGCGCTCACCCGACTCGACCCCCGTCTTCTCCGACACCTGCCCCGGCTGCACCGCGCCGAGAGTCGACGCGACCTGCTCACCGACCTCCGGGAGATGGACCTCTTTTTTCTGGTGGCCCTCGGGCTAGGTGTCCTGACGGCCGTGGTCACGCTCTCGCGGGTCGTCCACGCCGCCCTGGTGGGGTTCCGGGCCGGCACCTTCGCCTTCTTCTTTGGCCTGATCGCGGCCTCGGCACTCGTGCTCTACGACGCCGTCAGCATCGAGACACCGGGACAGGCCGGCGCAGCCCTGACCGGCTTCGCCGTTGCCTTTCTCCTCGCGGGTGTCTCCGGTGCGAGCGCGGTCCCACACGACCTGCCTGTCGTCTTTGCCGCGGGCGCGGTCGGCATCACGGCGATGGTGTTGCCGGGTGTTTCCGGGGCCTTTATTCTCCTCTTGCTCGGCCAGTACACCTACCTGACGGGCGTGCTCTCGGACTTTGTCGACGCACTGCTCGCGACGCTGACCGGCGGGAGCGGGGCGCTGGTGTCGCTTGGAACGGTCGTTGCCGTCTTCGTGGCCGGTGCGACCGTCGGTGTGTTGACCGTCGCACACGTGATCAGACGGGCGCTCGACAGCTACCGGGCCGCGACACTCGCCTTCCTGGTGAGCCTGATGGTCGGGTCGCTGCGCCTGCCTGCCGTCGAGGTTGCCGGGAACGTCGGGGCCTGGACGCCGGGTTCGGCGGCAGCGGTCGGCGGTGCGGGACTGGTCGGCGTGGCCGCGGTCCTCGCACTCGACCGTTACACCGGGGACCTGGACTACTGACACCGTCACCGGGTACCGCTCACTCGGCGATGGGGTTGAAGCTGCCGTTGATGTTCCAGTCGTGGAGACAGTGTGGCCTGCCGGTCAGGCGCTCGCCGTCCTCCTCGACGGCGACCCACGTCGTCGCCTCCTCGCTCCAGGTATCGCGCCGGCCACACCGGAGACACTCCCGCTCCAGTGGGGGTACGACTTCGACCATACCGAACCGCACGCAGGCCCCGCTTTTCAATCTCTCGCCCGACCCCGGTGTGGTCGCATCCTTGATACGGGTGGCTGGCCTACGGCCGGGTATGAAGCGCTCGCTCGCCGACCACGCCGCCCGGTTCGACGAGAAGGCACCGGAGTACGACAGTTCGAACAGCGACGAGTACAAGGCCGCTGTCTCGCTGGTCGTCGAACACGCCGCGCCCGGCCCCGATGACGTCGTCCTCGACCTGGGAACCGGCACAGGTGCCGTCGCGCTCGCGCTCGCGGCCGACGCCGGGCGCGTCGTCGGCCGGGACATCAGCGAGGGGATGCTTGCGGAGGCGCGAGAGAAGGCCGCGGACCGCGGGCTAGAGAGTGTCAGCTTCGGCACAGGCCGGTTCCGGGAGCCACAGGTGGACGTCGCCGACCCGGGTGGGGTCGGTATCGTCACCTCGAACTTCGCGATGCACCACCTGAGCGACGAGGAAAAGCGGGCGGCGGTCGAGGTCATCGCGGGCTTAGAGCCCCGCAGGGTCGTCCTCGGGGACGTGATGTTCTTCGGGGTGCCGGACCCCGACGACCCGTTCTACAGCCCGGCGGTTGACGACCCCGCGACCGTCGGGACACTCGCCGACGCCTTTACCGACGCCGGCTTTGCCCTGACCGCCGTCGAGCGGGTCCACGACCAGGTGGGCGTGCTCGTCGGCGAGCGACCCGGAGGCCGGACCGGCGAGGGTGCCGACGGGTGACCCTTCCGAAACACCTCAGACAGCGCTGGCGGTATCTCGCGGTCGGTGTCGAGGCCTGGCCGGCGGCGACCGTCGAGCGCGACCCGTTCCAGCGGGCGCTGTGGTACGGTGCACAGGACCTCGTCGGCGACGTCGGGAGCGCGACAGTCGACCTGACAGTCCAGCAGTTCCGGTACACCGAGGGGACGGGGGAGGCTGTCGTTCGAACCCGTCGCGGCGCGGTCGAGCGGGCGCGGGCCGCCGTCGCGAGTGTCGACGCGGTCGAGGGGCAACCGGTCGGGGTGCGGGTTCGCGGCACCAGCGGGACCCTGCGTGGCTGTGAAGAAAAGTATATCAGCGGCGGGCCAAAATCAAGGGAACAGAGACACGTTACCTTCGACGGTGGTGACCGGACGGCCGCGGTCCGTGACGGCCGGGCGGCAGTCCGGGTCGACGGCACACCTGTCGGGGTGACGACGCTCGATATCTAAGTATGCAGGGACAAAACCAACAACAGGCGTACGACCGCGGGATCACGATCTTCTCGCCGGACGGGCGTCTCTACCAGGTCGAGTACGCCCGCGAGGCGGTCAAGCGCGGGACAGCAAGCATCGGCGTCCGGACCAGCGACGGGGTCGTCCTCGTGGTCGACAAGCGGATCCGCTCGCCGCTGATGGAACGGGACAGCGTCGAGAAGATCCACAAGGCCGACGACCACATCGGGGTTGCCAGTGCCGGCCACGTGGCCGACGCCCGCCAGTTGATCGACTTTGCGCGCCGGCGCACACAGGTCAATCAGCTCAGATACGGCGAGCCGGTCGGCGTCGAGACGCTCACAAAGGAGGTCACCGACTACATCCAGCAGTACACCCAGGTCGGCGGCGCCCGGCCGTTCGGTGTGGCGCTGATCGTCGCCGGCGTCGCCGACGGTGAGCCGAGGCTCTACGAGACCGACCCCTCTGGGACCCCCTACGAGTGGAAGGCGCTGGCGGTCGGCGCCGACCGCGACGACACCCGCGAGTATCTCGAGGCAAACTACAGCGACGAGCTGGACCTCGAGGGCGGGGTTCAGCTCGCCCTGGAGGCGCTGGCCTCGGTCAACGACGACGAACTC
>CAZQZE010000005.1:0-10204 GCA_964597715.1 uncultured Halobacteriales archaeon | reverse complement strand
AACTCGCCCCTGAGGGGATCGGTGTCGCGACCATCGACGTCGAGTCCGAGACGTTCGCCGAGCTGACCGACGAGGAAAAGCGGTCACACCTCTCCGAGTTCGGCCTGCTGGCGGCCGACGGCGACGAAGGGAGTGAGGAGTAGCACCGAGCAACGGTCGACGGTCGACGGTCCACCACTGTTACTCGACTACGGCTCATCTGTGGGGTTCTCGCCGCCACTGACCGCCTCACTGGTGTCAGATGCGTTGGCAGGAAGAACGTCACCGTAGGTCCGTTCGACCAGCAACAGCCCGATCAGTCCGGCGATAATGAGCGTGTACGAGAGGGCAACCAGTGTCGCGTCCTGTGAGGAGGCGTACTCGCTGGTCCGGAAGATGATCACCTTCCGAACCATCGCGATCACACCGGTATAGATGACGAGGCGGACGATCCGGCGGGTGTCACTCTCCTGGGTGTAGGCGATGACGGTCTGGTAGACCTCGACGATAATGAGCAGGAGCAGGCCGGTGTCGATAAACCCGATCACGACGAGCGGGTCGGTGATCCCCCCCGACCTGATGGCCTGGAAGATCTGGAGGCCGAGGTCGCCGACGCCAACCGCAAACAGAAACGCAAAGAGTGCCGCGGCAGCAAGCTCGACGACGTGAATAAAGCCGTCGGTGACCTTCGCCACGTCGGCAGCAGTTACGCTGCCGACGTTGTTCTCGCTGCGTGGTTGCGCCGTGTCGCTCCCCTCGCTCATGGTCGTGACTCGGGCTCCTCACTGATACCGATGGTGCTGGACGGACCGGGGACAGAGGACAAACACATATAAGGGCGCCGGAGGTAGCTGTGGCCATGATTTCACTCGAAGACGCCGTGACGGCGCGGCTAGAGTCCCACGGCGAGCGGTTCGAGGTGCTCGTCGACCCGGACGCCGCGCTCGCGATCAAACGCGGGGAGTTCGAGGGTGACCTCGAGGATGTCATCGCCGCCGAGGACGTCTTCGAGGACGCCTCCGCCGGCGACCGCCCCCCGGAGAGCGCCCTCGAGGAGGTCTTCGACACCACGGACCCCCTCGCGGTCATCCCCGAGGTGATCCGGGAGGGCGAGATCCAGATTACGGCCGACCAGCGCCGGGAGATGCAGGAACAGAAGCGCCGCCAGCTGATCAACCAGATTACGCGCAACGCGGTCAACCCGCAGATGGACGACGCCCCCCATCCACCCGAGCGTATCGAGTCCGCCTTAGAGGAGACCGACTTCCGGGTCGACCCGATGGAGCCCGTCGGGAGCCAGGTCGACGACGCGCTCGACGCGCTCCGGCCGGTCATCCCGATCCGGTTCGACACGGTCACCGTGGCCGTCCAGCTCCCGCCGGACTACGCCGGCAGCGGCCAGGCAAAGGTACGGGAGTTTGGCACCCTCGAGCGCGAGGAGTGGCAGTCAAACGGCTCCTGGGTCGGCGTCCTGACCTTTCCTGCCGGGATGCAAAACGAGTTCTACGGCCTGGCTAACGAGGTCTCCAGCGGCGAGGCCGAGACACAGATCATCAAAGACGAGGACGACCTGGAGACGCGGTAGCGGCCGTCAGCGGTTAGTCCTGGAGTGTGGGCCACGCACAACCCGCTCAGGCCCGCTTGAAACCGAGAAAGAAGCCGCCGGCAAAGCTCGTGCCGATGCCGGCTGTGGAGACGAACGTCTCGACCAACGACCGGGTCGCGGGCTCGATCTGCTGGCTGGCGCCCTCCGCGGAGCCGACCAGACGGTCCCAGTTGATCTGTAACACACCGCGGGATTCGAGAAACTTCAGTATTACCAGTTCGATCCCGATGAGAATCGCAATAACCTTTGCGACCTTCTTGGCCGCGAACCCGATGACGCCACCGATGAGGGCGCTTCCGCCCATCTGCGCCCCGAGCGACCCCAGGTCGGTGTTTTCCAGTACCATATCGGAACTCTGACACCCTGCCGTTAAGTCTCTTGTGTCCGATTATCACCGAACATCACTGTCGGTTGATGGGACGACAGAGGCTGTGCGGTCACCGGTACCGTTCCCGGCAGCCGCCCGGACCGGAATTTAAATATCCGGATACCCTACCCTCGGGGAAGTGACGGAGCGAGACACACAACCCGGGCGGGCGGTGGTCGCAAAGCGCGTCGACAGCGGACCCGCCGATACCACGGAGGTCCGCGACCTCGCTGCCGCCGCCGGATACCGGGTCGTCGACGAGTTGACACAGACCCGGACCGAGGACGCAGCCTACCACTTCGGGGAGGGGAAAGTCGAGACCATCGCCAGGGCCGTCGCCGCGAGCGACGCGACGGTGCTCGTGGTCGATAACGAGCTTGGCCCCTACCAGACGTTCAACATGGGCAACAAGCTTCCCGAGGGGGTCAGGGCTGTCGACCGTTTCCGGCTCATCCTCGAGATCTTCGGCCAGCGGGCACAGACCCGCAAGGCTCAACTCCAGGTCGAACTCGCCGAACTTCGCTACGAACTCCCGCGGGCGGAGGCAAAGGCCAGCCTCGCCAAGCGTGACGAGCGCCCGGGGTTCATGGGGCTCGGGGAGTACGACGAGAGCCGCGAGCGGGACATCAAGGCCCGTATCTCCCGGATCCGCGACGAACTCGGGAACATCGAGCAGACGGACCAGCACCGGCGCGAGCAGCGCCGCGAATCCGGCTTTGACCTGGTGGCGCTGGCCGGCTACACCAACGCCGGCAAGTCGACGCTGTTGCGCCGGCTGGCCGCGGACCTGGCTGTCGACGAGAACGAACAGTTACACCCGGACCTGGACGCGACCGCCGCCTCCGAGAACCGGCTGTTCACCACCCTCGGGACAACCACCCGCCGGGCCGATATGGACCGCCGGGACGTACTCGTGACGGACACGGTCGGGTTCATCTCCGACCTCCCGCACTGGCTCGTCGAGTCGTTCAAGTCGACGCTCGATGCCGTCTACCGGGCGGACCTCGTCCTGCTGGTCGTCGATGTCACCGAACCCGTCGAGGAGATGCGCGAGAAACTCGTCACGAGCCACGACACCCTCTACGAGCGCAACGAGGCGCCGATCGTCACTGTCCTGAACAAGGTCGACCGGGTGGACGAGGCGACTGTCGAGCACAAACGCAACGCCCTGTCGGCGCTCGCCCCCAGCCCCGTGACCGTGAGCGCGAAAACCGGCGAGAATCTCGGCGCACTCCGCGAGCGGGTCCACTCGGAGCTGCCGGCGCTCGAACGCGAGCGACTCGTGCTCCCGATGAACAACGACACGATGAGCGTCGTCTCCTGGATCCACGACCACGCCAACGTCCGCGACGTGGACTACGGCGACCAGGTGGTCATCGAGTTCGAGGCCCGGCCGGCAGTCGTCGAACAGTCCCGGGCGAAAGCGGGTGACCTCGTCGCCTCGGCCTGACCCCTCGCGTGGGGTCTGCTCACCCCCGCTGCATCGCCGCCGGAACTGCCTCGACAATGTCACTCGCCAGCAGGCCGTTGCCGTGTTCCTCGGCCACGATATCGCCCGCGCGGCCGGTGACATACGCCCCGATAGCGGCGGCGTGAGTCGGCTTCTGTGTGGCGGCAAGTGCGCCCGTCACGCCCGCGAGCACGTCGCCGGTCCCGCCGACGGTCATGCCCGGGTTCCCGGTCCGGTTGAGCCGTGTCCGCTCCCCGTCGGAGACGATATCCTCGGGCCCCTTCACCAGCAGGGTGTGACCCAGCTCCGCGGCAAACTCCTCGACGAGGTCGCGGCGCTCGCGCCAGTCGTCACTGTGTGGCCCGCCCATCCCGGCGAGTTCGCCCTGGTGGGGCGTACAGACCAGCGTCGCCTGCGTCGTCAGGCCGGGGACCGTCCGGAGGGCGTCGGCGTCGACGACGGCGGTTCCGGAGTACCCCTCGAGCAGTGCGCGGGCCGCCTCGAGGCTGTCGCCGTCCTCACCCAGCCCCGGACCGACGACGATGGCGTCCTGCTCCTCGGCGAACTCGAGGACCTGGCCGACGTGGCCGGGTTCGAACTGTCGGCCCTCGACGGGCCGGACGATGATATCCTCCCGGTAGCCCTGGACCTCGTGGGCGACACCGGTCGGGCAGGCCACCCGCACGAGGTCTGCCCCGGCACGGAGCGCAGCCTCCGCGGTCAGCGCCGGCGCCCCCGCGTACGGTCCGCCACCGACGACCAGGACCTCCCCGTGGTCACCCTTGTGGCTCGTGGGGTCACGGCTGAGCCGCAACAGGTCGCCCGGCCCGGTACAGGTCTCCGCGGCGTCCGGGATGCCGATGTCCGCGACAGTCACCTCGGCGTCCAGGGCGGCTAACCCGGGCTTCGGGGCGTGGAAGGTGACGACGTAGTCGGGGTCGACGGCGGTTGCCGCGAGGTCGCCCGTGTCGCCGTCCAGCCCCGAGGGAACGTCAGCCGAGAGGACCGGGGCGTCACCCCCGTTCATTGCGGCGGCGGCCGTCGCCTCGGGTTCCCGGAGACTCCCGCTGACCCCGGTGCCGAGCATCGCGTCCACGAACAGGTCCGGCTCCCCGAGCGCGAGCCCTGTCGAGTCCCGGACCTCCTGTGCCGGAATCCCGCTCGCCAGCAACGCCGCCCAGTTCTCCCGGGCGATGTCGGTGGTGATCGTCTCGGCCCGGCCGAGTAGCCGGACCTCGGTGTCGTACTCGCTCAGAAACCGTGCGGCAACGAGGCCGTCCCCGCCGTTGTTGCCCCGGCCACAGACGAGCGTCACCGATGCGCCGGGGTCACAGACCTCCCTCACCCGCCGGGCGAGGGCGTTGCCGCTCGACTCCATCAACTGCGCCCGCGGAACGCCCAGTCCGGCCGCGTTCGCGTCGACGACTGCCATCTCGGAGCCGGTGATCATGACCCCCGCTTCGGTGCGACGGCTCAAAACGGTATCGCGGCCCGGCCGCCAGTCACCGTCGCACCCGGAACCGCCCCTCCCCTTCCGGGTCCTCGTCGGTCACGTCGACATCCTCGACCCTGGCGGCCTCGCTGCCCTCGTGACAGAACTCGACCATCGACTCGACGTCCGCCTGTGCCCCCTCGAAGACCGCCTCGACGCGGCCGTCCGCGAGGTTGCGGACCCACCCATCGACGCCGCGCTCCCGGGCCTCCTCGCGGGTCGTCGCGCGGAAGTAGACACCCTGGACTGTTCCGGAGACGTAGACGTGTGCACGGGTCCGTGCCATACCGACCGGATACCGTGCCAGCGACAAAAATCCCGACATCGAGGGCTGCCGACCCAGGGGTGTGACCCTGCCGGCGGTGCGCACCGCGCAAACAGTCCGCTCATACTGTCGGACAGAACATTTCGCACCCCACGTCCGACGGAGAGGGCCGAAACTGCAGGATTTCGGGCCACTGCACGACACCGGTCTTCACATACTTCTGTCCGGCAGTATCAGCCCTCGGGGGGTTCGTTCTCGGCGTGTCGGAGGTAGTGGAAGATGTACGTCTGTGTGTAGCCGGCAAACTCCCCGCCCAGGCGCTCACGGATGGCCCGGGAGGTGTCGGCGTAGGTGCCGCGGTCACAGTCCGGATAGTACTCCTCGATAGTCGTCCGGATCCAGGTATCGAGGGGGACCGCCTGGAGGTAGTCGAGCGAGAACAGTAACACACAGTCGGCGACCTTCTCGCCGACGCCGACGAACTGTGTCAGATACTCGCGGGCCCGCTCGTATGTGCGACCTGCCGCGTCGCCCGGGTCGGCCTCGCCGGCGGCGACCATCTCGGCCGTCCGCTTCACGTAGGGGGCCCGGTACCCCAGCTTCAGTTCGCGCAGTTCCGCCTCGCTGGCCGCCGCGAGTTGCTCGGGGGTCGGGTAGGCGTGGTAGGTGTCGCCGTCGAAGCTGACCGGCGTCCCGAAGGTCTCCCGGAGTGACTGTTGCATCCCGTGGATCCGGGAGACACGCATCTGTGCCGAGCAGATAAACGAGACCACGGAGGGAAACGGTGGGTCACGGACGATCCGCATCCCCCAGTAGGTGTCGTAGGCCCGCCGGACGAACCCGTCGTCGGGGGCGGTCTCGCGGATAACCGTGAGGTCGTCCCCGAGGCCGAGCCGTCGGTGCAATAGCGGGCCGGCGTCGACCGTCGACTCCCACTCCAGCCGCCCCTCGCGCTGGCGGGTGCGGACAACAGCGGGCGTCCCGTCGACGCGTGCGGTGGTGAGGTACCAGCCGTCGTCGCCGGTCGTGCCGGCCTCGAAGTCGGCGCCGTCCTCGCGCCACCAGAGGTAGGACTGCCCGCTCTCGAGGGTGGCCTGCAGGTCCAGCCCACCCGGACGCGACCCCACGTCGATGGTCCCACAGTTCATACACCACAGTGGGTGGCCCCGGTCTTCGGGGTTTCGAGTCAGACCTTCCGCTGTGAGTGAACCTTCGGGCTAACCTTCATATTGGTGCCCCGAAATGGCTATACTATGGACTGTCGCGCTGTCGTCGAGGCCGCTGTCCCGGTCTACGACGTGGAAACCACGGACGAGGCGGTCAGGATCGCCATCTCGAAGACCGGTGAGATGCTGAATCCGGACCTCAATTACGTTGAAATCGACATGGGCGAGCGAACCTGCCGGAACTGCGGGGAGTCACACGACCCCGCGTTTATCGCCGCCGACGAGAGTCTCGTCGCCCTGGAGCTGGAGATGACCGTCTTCAACGTCGAACGGGACGAACACGCCGCCCGCATCGCTCGCAAGGAGATCGGCCAGCGGCTGGAGAACATCCCCCTCGAGGTGGTCGAGATCGAGGAACTCGACGACGAGGGCGAGGATGTGGAGGAGGACGGGACCGAGGACGAGGACGAGGACGTGACAGCCGAGGCGAGTGGTCGGGACCACCGCGACGAGTCGGGCGGCGGGGCCGGAGACGAGGAGGTCCTCCCGGAGTTCGAGGAACTCATCGACGAGTAGTCGTGACTGTGCGGGGTCGGGAGCCTGCAGAACGGTACCCGTCGCTCAGTCAGCCGCCGCGGAGACCGGCTCGGCCTCTTCGGTCTCCATCTCGGAGGTGATCCCCTTTGCCAGCGCAAACACAGCGGCCTTGTGGTCGGTCTTCGACCGGTGGATCGATGTCGGCTGGACTCCGAGTGTAACGTACTTGTCGTGTTCGACAGTGTCGCCGGTCTCCTGCTCGTAGTGATTTTGTACCTGCGCAAGAAGACCGTGCAGATGAATGAGCTCTTGCTTCTTCATGAACACCACTGTATACTAACTCGAAGGTTATAGTAGTATCCTGAGTACCGTTAACATACTTCGGCGTAAATCAGGCGTAGCACCCGTGAGCAAAGGGTTTGAGAATGACACGCACAATCACCCGACGGTGCCGGGCGCTCGGAGGCCGGCATACGTCACCCATGGTACCGTAGCACACGCCCCGACCGGAAGAGCCCATCTTGAATAGGGTCCGCCCGTACAGGTCGAATATGTCAGCCGTCGACGCCGTCGTGTACGCGGTCCACCTGCTCTTTGCGGGGCTGTGGACTGGGAGTGTGTTGTTCGTCGCGTACGCCATCCTCCCGGCCGCCCGGAACGGCGACCTGAGTGCCGGGTTGCTCGGCACCCTGGCGGGCAAGCTGACCACCGTCTCGCGGGCGAGTGCCACGTTGCTCCTTCTGACCGGCGGCCACCTCGCCGCCCAGCGGTACACTGTCACCTCCCTGACGGGGTCGCTGGCCGGGTACAACGTCCTCGCGATGCTCGCCCTGTGGTTCGTGCTCGCCGGCCTCGTGGAGGTCGGCACGAGCAGGCTCGTGGACGGGACCGGCCGCGACAAGGTCCGCGCGCCGGCGGCCGCCGCCCGCCCGTTCATACTCGGGGCCAGCGTCACCGCCGTTCTGTTGCTGTGTAACGCCGGGGTCCTCTTTGCCGTGGTCGTCGGCCTCCTGTAGGCGGCGGCCCCTGCGGTCCGGGTGGCGCCCGCTACAGGTCCGACGCGAGGTGGTCGGCAGCCTTCAGCGCCAGCGCCGCGATCGTCAGCGTCGGGTTCATCGAACCCGCGGTCGGGAACACGCTGCTCGAGGCGACAGTCAGGTTCGGGCAGTCGTGGGTCCGCAGCCGCGGGTTCACCACACTCGCCGCGGGGTCGGTCCCCATACGTGTCGTCCCCATGTGGTGGTAGGCCGGGCCGGTGTCGGCTGGTCCGACCGTCCACTCGATTTCGGCACCGAGCTCCGAGAGCACCGCACGCTGGATGTCGTTTGCCCGCCGGAGGCTGCGCTCGAGACGCGGCCCCCACGACCACCGGATGTCGGGGACAGGGTTGCCGTGGTCGTCGGTCGTCGAGGTGTCCAGGGTCACCCGGTTCTCCGCCCGTGGCGGCTGGCCGACCAGCCCGCCCATCGCGATGCTGTGGCCGTACCCCTCGCGCAGGTCAGCCAGGAGGTCGTCACCCCAGCTCTCGCCCCCCAGTGCCATCTCGACCGGCGAGGGGCCGGCGTAGTTCAGGAACTCGAGTTTGAGCGGCTGGAAGGCTGTGCTGTCGGCCGCCGGAACCACCGGCTCACCGTCGCGCTCGACGGGCTGACCGGGGTCGTCGTAGAACTGGTGACTCCCGCTCGTCAGGAAGCCGACGTGGTTCTGGCGGGTCCGGCGGGAGAGTGTCCCGCCGACGCCCGCGAACAGGTGGTCCATGAAGTATCGGCCGACGAGCCCGCTGGAGTTGGCGAGGCCGTCGGGGTGTTCGCGGGACTGTGAGAGCAACAGGAGTCGCGGGGTCTCGACCCCCCCGGCGGCGAGCACGAACTGGCGGGCGGGTTGCTCGTACTCCCCGTCCGGCGTCGCGTAGCGGGCGACGGTCACACGCTCGCCGTCGGTCTCCAGCCGCTGGACGGGCGCCCGGTCGACCACTCGCGCGCCCGCCTGCTCGGCCTTCCTGACGTGGTGGTCGGCGCTGTACTTCGCCCCCGAGGGACAGACCGGCTGGCAGGTTCCGTAGCCGACGCAGGCGCCCCGGCCGTCGTAGCTCTCGGAGTTGCGGGCGTTCGGGACGGAGTGGGTCGTGATACCCAGCCGCTCGCAGGCCGGCGCGAACAGCGAGTCGCTGTAGCTGGGCTGGAAGGCGGGCATCGGGAACGGCTCGGAGCGGGGCGGCGCGAACGGGTTGTCGTCGGCTCCGGCCACGCCCAGTGCCCGCTCCGCGTCGGCGTAGTAGGGTTGCAGGTCCTCGTAGTCGACCGGCCAGGCGGGCCCGGGGCCGTTTTCGCCGGCGAAATCCCGCTCGTGAAGCCGCATCACCATCCCCTGCCAGTGGAGTGTCGACCCGCCGACCCCTTTCACGCGGGCGACGTTCAGCGGGTAGTGCTGGTCGCCACCCGCCGAGTAGCCGTCGCGCTCGCCGCCCATCCCCCAGACAGCACCGCCGTCGAAGGCCGGACGAATCGCCCGCTCCATCCGGTCCTCGCGGTCGGCAGGGTCGAACCGAGGACCGGCCTCTAACACGACCACCTCGTGGCCTGCCGTGGCGAGTTCGTCGGCCACGAGCGCCCCCGCCGGCCCCGCACCGATGATACAGACGTCAGCCCGGCCCCGTGGTGCCCTGCTCATCGCGACCGGATTAGGTAGACCTAAACTTGTGTGTTCCGGCTCCGGCGGACGGCACTTTTTATCACGGTAAAGCCCGACACACCGAGTGGGATGAGCGAGACAGACGACAGCGAACTCGAGGCGCGACTGGCCGAACAGGACGAGTTCGAACCGCCCGAGTCCTTTGTCGAACAGGCAAATGTCACCGACCCAGAGATATACGACGAGTTCGAGGAGAACTGGCCGGACTGCTGGGAGCGGGCCGCCGACATGCTCGACTGGGACGAGGAGTACGAGCAGGTGCTCGACGACTCGAACCCACCCTTCTACGAGTGGTTCACCGGCGGGTCGCTGAACGCCTCTCACCAGTGTATCGACCGGCACCTCCCCGAGCGGGCCGACGAGGCGGCCATCGAGTGGGTCGGCGAGCCCACCGACGAGCCCGACCGGACGGTCACCTACCGGGAGCTGTACGAGGAGGTCAACGAACTCGCCGCCGCGCTCCGCGGGCTCGGCGTCGGCGAGGACGACGTCGTCACGATGTACATGCCGATGGTGCCCGAACTCGCGCTCGCCTTGCTGGCGTGTGCGCGGGTCGGCGCGCCACACTCGGTGGTGTTCGCGGGCTTCTCCGCGAACGCGCTGGCCGAGCGGATGAACGACGCCGACTCGGCGTACCTGCTGACGGCCAAC
>CAZQZE010000004.1:0-25238 GCA_964597715.1 uncultured Halobacteriales archaeon | reverse complement strand
GACGTTTCGGCAGTGTGAGTTGGGTCGCGAGAGAGCCGTGGCTGTCACAGGAACCCGGCGTTTGAGCGATGGTTTGCATCCGTCGTCCTACCGTATATACCGGCTATCGACAGCTCAGGCACACACGTGATTGACCCGAAATATTAATCCGCTCGATACTACGGGATAACGTATGCCAGTCTCTGAGGAGGAGTGGGCGGAAGCACCCGAACACAGCAGAGAGGACCCTACGAATGGGAGTGGCACAAAGGCGGCAATTGCGACATTCCTGCAGAATCACAGCGAGCAGGCGTTCACGCTACCCGAGATAACCGACAATGTCGAGTTGCCTGTCGGTGACGGGGGAGACAACAGCGGGGTTACTGGCACGCTGAAAACGATAGCGATGTCAGCCGGCAAAAAACGGATAATCAGATATTTTGCCAATCAACTGGTCGCCGAGGGGCACGTCCGGACGCGAATTTTGCTCCGGAACGGCTCAGAGAGGGTCTACTACAAAAGTGCCCCGGTCAACTGAGCGGCCATTGCTGCCGGTGGGCGCTGTTGTCGAGTGACATCGGACATACTCGCCCGTGGCGTTCCGGAGTCTCCGTCTACTCCCCGCGCAAGGAGACGAGCCGGAAACGAGCTATCGTGTCGATGACCGCCCGGGTCTACCGGTTCGTGAGGTCGCCCCCTTGCGGAGTCCGACTAATACTGTCGGCCATAACTACGTGAGGATATTCGCCACCTCGGGGTGGCGATACTGCTCACGCGCTTATAGCCGACAGTATAACTTGCCGTCCGCTGCGGCGTTTGTTACCGACGTTCGAACGACGCTGTCCGAGGTTATTGGTCTCCTGCCAGTGCCCGTCGTTCCGCGTGACGGGCAACACTTGACAGACAGCAGTACGACGCTTTCCGAAACGACCTCTCTCCGGCCGACCTGCCCTCTCCGTGTTTCGTGACGGGCCCCCTGGTGTCATCCGACCCGCGAACGGTTGCTCGGTGTGACAGACGCACGGAACCCTTCCCGCTCGTGTGGGAAATACGCCTACTACGACGGTAGCCGGGGACAGCAGCGCCGGCCGCGAAGCGGCGCCAAACCGCGTCGGAGGCGACACCCACTTCCACCTGGCTCGCCACGCCGCCAGGCGCACCCACGACAAACGCCGGGAGACGTCCAACGCCTGCGGCGAGCGGCCCTCTCCTCGCCGTTACCGTCGCCACACCCGGCCCCGACCGCTTGCATCGGTTTCAGCCTCTCGGGCGGGTCCGATGGGTACCGAGATGCACAGTACCCACGGGTATCACCGTCCGCTCCGGTGCGCCGCCCCCGAAGCCGCCGGTAACAGGGGAAAACCGACGAAACGACACATAGATTTAGTTGGGTTGCCGTCGTGAGTAGTCGCATGGAATTCGGCGTCACCTTCCCGCAAACGGATATCGAACTCGACCCCGACGGTATTCGCAGGTACGGCGAGGCGGTCGAATCGACCGGGTACGACCACATCCTCGCGTACGACCACATCCTCGGCGTCGAGCCGCCCGGCCCCGACTGGGATGGACCGTACGACTACACCGACCAGTTTCTCGAGCCGTTTGTCCTGTTCAGTCAACTGGCAGCCGTGACCGACGAGGTCGACTTTCTCACCGGTGTCCTGGTCCTCCCACAGCGGGAGACGGCACTGGTCGCCAAACAGGCCGCGACACTCGATGCGCTCACCGACGGTCGGTTTGTGCTCGGTGCGGGTGTCGGTTGGAACGAACGCGAGTACCGAAACCTCGGCGTGGACTTTGGGACACGTGGCACACGGATCGTCGAGCAGATTGCGCTGCTCAGGCGGCTGTGGGCGAACGACCTCGTCGAGTTCGAGGGGGAGTATCACCAGGTCGAAAACGCCGGGATCAACCCTCGCCCGGACGGTGACACCATTCCGGTCTGGCTCGGCGGCGGTGCTGACGTTGTTCTGCGCCGGATCGCACGCCGCGCCGATGGCTGGCTCGCGCCGACGGTGCCGCTGCCAGAACTCGAAACAAAGCTCAAGACGCTCCGAACGTATCTCGACGACGAGGGACGCGACCCGAGTGAGGTTGCCGTCCACGCTCGGGTCAAACTCGGCGACGACAGCCCGGACCGCTGTCTGGAGCATATCACCCGGTTTGCCGAACTCGGCGTCTCCCACGTCGGCGTCGGGACGATGAATATGGGGCTCACGAGCAGCGCCGACCATCTTGAGGTCCTTCGGGAGTTGATGACCGACCTTCGGGATACCGGACTCGCGTGATATCGCCAGCTACGAGAACGGCCGATTCCGGCACAACCGGCACCCCGATGGGGGGCTGGCCGATATTGGTGGTCGCCCGAGGCGGAGACGCACCCCTCGCTTGACCTGCCCCACGCTGGCCGACCCCGACAGGCAGGGCCGCTCCGGGCCGTGAGACACGCCCTGGGGCTCGCCTGCCTGACTGTCGCGGGGAGTTAGATTTTTGTGTATGTCACACATACACATACCTGGACCCACTGACACACCATGGGGAGGGTACCCACCGTCAAGGGGTCCACTAGGCCGCTGCCGGGGCGCCTGGTCATCCGTCGGCGCAGCCTCACCCCTGCCTGAGCACGCCCCGACAGCAGTCTATTCACCCGACCGCAGTGAGCAGGGCCCGAGACGCCGCAACTCGCTACCCACCGACATGTGTGGGTCCGTCCTCTCATCGACTACGAGCAGCCAGTGAACTGGGGCGGTCACTGCACTGACAGGCCGGGAGGGTGACGGCGGTGGCGCCACGTCTTCCCGGTTGACAGTGAGACACAGGCTGATACACCGGCAGACGGCGGCTCGACCGGAGCCGCTGACCCCTTGTCGTCCACACAGTGGGTAGCAGGGCTGGTTACTGACGACGGCGACAGCGAGAACGGGCTTGACTTCTCAGCCGGGAGGGCAAGCGACCGAAACGCCGCGACTCTGTGGGGCAACACTGGCCGGGACCCAGCTGGGGAGGACAGGGGTTCAGCACACGTGTTTAGCCGGCCGGGTGGGGTTAGAAGCAGGGGGTCGGACTCGGGGTCAGAGCGAACGGACCTGCCAGGGAGGCGGTATTTGTACACGGCTCAGGCTGGGGGTCCGGCCGGGGCCGGGTTAGATTTTTTAGATACCAAACAAACGTACGGGTGGGCGTGTGGAAGTTTAAATAGTCCTGTGAACGCTGTGAAGTCCTGCACTTTCACCGCCCGCATATTTCCCGAGACAGTACACACGGGGGTGCCGCCGAGTCGGAGCGCATATTCAGCCGGAACCACAACTGAGAGTACGAACCCTATGCTCGGCTACGCCTGTATGAACAATACCCTTCGTGACCGTGAGCCGCCGCTGCGCTGCAACCGCGACATGCAACAGGCCACGTTCGAGGAGCGGGGCCTGTCCTACGTCTCCGAACTCGCGCGGCGGAATATGGCTGACCTCCGCGCGATCCTCTCCTGGAACGTCGAACACGACATCTACTTCTATCGCTGTACCTCGACGCTGGTGCCGTGGAACTCCCAGTTTGACCTGCCGGAGTTGCCCGACTACGAGCGGTTGCGGACACTCGCCCGGCGCTGTGGCGCCATCATAGAGGACAACGATATGCGGTTTACCTTCCACCCCGACTACTGGTGTCGGCTGGGCAGCGATACCCAGGAGACACGCGAGAACTCGGTCAACGCGGTTGAGTACCACGCCGACTGGCTCGACCTGATGGACCTGGACCGCTCCCCGTACTACGGGGTCAACGTCCACATCGGCGCGACGTACGGCGACAAGGACGCCACCGCCGAGCGGTTTCGGGGGGCGATCCGGGCGCTGTCACCGGGAGCGCGGAGCCGACTGACCGTCGAAAACGACGACAAGGAGAGCCTCTGGAGCGTGCCTGAACTCGTGGACGCAGTTGGTGACACCGGCGTCCCGGTTGTCTTCGACTATCACCACCACTCGTTTACTGACCGTGGGCTCACGTACCGCGACGGGTTCGAACAGGCGGCGACAACCTGGGGTGACATCCGTCCAGCCACACACTACTCCGAGCCGGCACGACTGGCCGGCGAAGACGCCCGACCGCAGGCCCACGCCGCGTACGTCTCCGCGGTCCCCAGGTGGCTCACAGAGCGGTCTGACGTCATGATCGAGGCCGACGGAAAGGAGCAGGCGGTGTTTCGGGCCCGGCAGGCACGCACCTGACGGGGCTGTCTCCCGGCCGTCGCTTCGGTCCACGCCCGAGGTGGACCGTCACGGTGTTGACGGGCGCTCAGTCCTGTGCGTCCGCCTCGACCGGGAGGTCGGGGTCGGCGGTCCACTCGCTGAGTGAGCCATCGTAGACGGCAGCGTCGGTGATGCCAGCCTGATACAGCGCCAGTGCGTCGCTGCTGGCGGCGATACCGCCGCCACAGTAGGTGATGACGGTGTCGGCATCGGTGGCACCCACCGCCTCGAACTGCCGGCGCAGCGCACCCTCGGACCGGTAGGTTCCGTCGGCGTCGATAACACCCTGTTCCCCGACGGCGGGCACGTTGACACTGTTCGGGATCCGCTCGGCGGCGTGGTCGTCCTGGCGCAGGGCGTTGATCACGCAGGCGTCGCCGTCGTCCATCTGCGCGCGGACATCGGCCTTGTCGGCGACGAGTTCCGGCCGGTACTCGGGGGTGAAGTCGGCGGACTCCGGTGTGGCTGTCGCCGTGGACACCGGCCGGTCCTCGGCGGTCCACCGCGTCCAGCCGCCGTCGAGCACCCCAACCTGGTCGTGGCCAAACACCCGGAACATCCACCACAGCCGGGCTGCCCACTCGTTGTTGTTGTTGCGCTGGTCGACAGTATCGTAGAGCACGACCCGGGAGTCGTTGCCCACCCCCAACGCACCGACCGCCTCGGCAAAGGCCTCCGGGGTCGGGAGCTGGAACGGGTAGTCCGGGTCGTCCGTCTCCGACAGGTCCTCGATGAGGTCGGCAAACTGGCTGCCCGGAACGTGTGCCGCCGCCCAGTCCTCGTATCCGGACTCGAGTTCGTAGCCATCACCGTCCTCGGCGGCCTGGAGGTAGACTGTACAGTCGAGCACGCAAACCCCGGGGTCATCGAGTCGCTCCTCGAGCCAGGCCGGGGTAACGAGCGCCGGAACCACACCATCTGACATAGGTTGACTGGGTATCGCGGGTCAATAATACCCACGCTATCGACCACACGTACCACGCTCGGCGCGGGCACGCCCGTCGAACAGTCGCCGGCCGACCCTGGCCTCGCGTCCGTCGCAACCGGTGTGAGCCGACCCCGCTCACCCGGCGGTGCTGTCGTCCGGGAGTGTCGCCCGAAACCGGTCCGCAGAGCGTGCGATATACGCGCTGTCGTCGGTGAACACCTCGACCGTTGCCGTCACATCGGGTGCGGCGGCGGCAACCGACGGGCCGATGCGCTCGTAGTCGACATCCCCGCTGCCGACCGGGATGTGTGTATCCCCACGGTGCCGGGCGCCGTGGACGTGGAGATGTGCAACGAGGTCCCCGTAGGAGTCGAGAAACTCCTCGACGCCGGCGGCCCCGGTCTCCAGGTACGCGTACCCGATATCCAGACACACGGCCGCGTCACCCCGGTCGGCGAGGTCACCCACCCGCTCCAACTCCGGCCCCCCGGCGTACCCGGTCGTCTCGAAACAGACAGTCACGTCGTGAGCGCGGCCACAGGCGGCCAACTCGGCGACCCGTGTCGCCAGCCGGTCGAACTCGTGGCCGGCCCCACGAGCGCTCGGGTGTGCAACAGCCGTGTGAACGCCCGCCGTGGCTGCCTGGTCGAGGACCGCCTCGAGATACGCCCTGGTCGTCGTGTCGAGTTGTTCGACGGGCGTCGACAGCGGCTGCCGGTACGGGAGGTGGACGGTGCCACCGAACCCACACTCGGCAAGCCGTGTGGCCGTGGCCCCGGGGTCGAACTCCGCCAGCGGGAGTTCCCCTTCCCCCAGCGCAAACTCAACAAAGGACAGTGCTGACGGGACGGTCTCGAGTCGGTCGAGGTAGGGGCCAACAGAGGCGCCGATTTCCATGACGTCTCTTCTCACAGCCGGTAATAATCCCAGCGACCGAGGTCGGCACGCAGCGACCCCAAACGGTGGCCTCCCCGAGAGCGCAGGGTCACCTCGACCGCCGCCGGTCCCTTTGAACCCGCCGCGTCACGTCTCCTGCGCTGTTAGACTACTCGACCGCGTCGACCGTTTCCACCAGGCGCTTGCCGAGTGAGCGAGTGGAGCCGTCCTCCAGTTCGAAGATGTACATACTCCCGACGTCCTCGTAGTCGGCAACCGTTACCGAGGTGCCGCCGTCGGCGATACCGTGTGACTCGCTCAGCTCGACCTGATACGCTGCTGTCATCACATGGTAGTTGTGTTACTCACGGTTAGGTGTGACTGCCTGGCCCGGATACGGGTCGCCGGCGCTGTTTGGCGCCGGACGACCTGGGGGTCAGCATGCTCGGTGTGTAGCCTGGGCCGACCCGTCCGGAAAGCCGCTCCGCCGGCCCCGTGGTCGTCGTTCGCACCGTCGAGCAGGCGGTGGTGCCGCCCCGTGGTATTCCAACCGCGGTTCGGCCATCCCCGACACAGCGCGTCCCGGCAACACAGGGGTCGTCTCGCGGCCGCCGAGCCCGGGCCACGGCCCTCGGTTGGCGGTGTGTGGCAGGCCCGTCGGGACGAGGCGACCGATACCGCCGGCTGTGCGTCTGTAAAGCGTCTCGCCATCCCGGGGCGGCGAGTATCTCTACGAGGTTTCGGGGGTACGAGCCGTGGGCTATGAACTCTCAGCGAGGGGAGCGAGGGACGACCGCGCCCCCCGGGGCGACTGGTGGTACCGACCCAGAGCCCCGGCGTGCTGTGGCGCTACTGGTCGGTATCGAACGCCTCCCACTCCGCCCCGGTTCCCAGGATCTCGGCGAGCGAGGTGACTGCCGAACGTAACTCGTCGATCTGCTCCTGCTGTTGCTCGACGACGTCCTGCAGTTCCGCAACGTCGGACTGGACCCCGTCGTACTGCTGGTTGGCCTCGGTGAGGTCCTCGGAGAGCCCCTCTATGGCCTCCGAGAGGTGTGTGATCTCCTGGTCGGTTGCCAGCCCGTGTTCCTCGGGGGTGCGGAGCATCTCCCGGTGTGCGAGGATCGCATCGGAGACACTCTGACTCCCCTCCGGAAGGGCGATTGTCAGTGGCTGCGACGACGACCTCTCCGGGACGGCCGCATTGTCGTCCCGGGACCCACGTTCCTCCGCGTCCGTGTTCGAATCGGCTGTCTCACTGCTCATACCACGCTTACCACACTACAGGCCTATAAGTCACCGTCAGACAATTCAAGATAATCTGAAAGGTTCGGGGCGCCCCGGCCCCGCCGCGGCCTGCCCCGTACACTCCCGGCTGTTCCGTCGGTCCCGAACAGCCCTATTAGTCGTCCTCGGACGTAGCCTCCGGCTCCGAGGGACCGAGGCTGCCGGTCGTCGCCCCGGTCCAGTCGAAGCGGCGCTGGAAGTACAGCGCGACATTGACCAGCGCGAGCAGTACGGGGACCTCGATCAGCGGGCCGACGACCGTCGCGAAGGCAACCCCGGAGCCGACGCCAAAGACGGCGACCGCGACGGCGATAGCCAGCTCGAAGTTGTTCGAGGCGGCGGTAAAGCCGATGGCCGTCGTCGTCGAGTAGTCGGCGCCGATCCCCTTGCCCATCCCGAAGCTCACGAGGAACATCACGACAAAGTAGATAGTCAGCGGCACGGCGATTAGGAGCACGTCACCGGGTGCGGCGACGATATTCTCGCCCTGCGTTGCGAACATCACGATCACGGTAAACAGCAACGCGACGAGCGTCAGCGGGTCGACCTTCGGGACGAACTCCTCCTCATACCACGCCGTGCTCCTGACGCGAGTCCCGACGTACCGGCTGAGGAAGCCGGCCGCGAACGGGATCCCGAGGAAGACCACAATCGCCTCGAAGACCTGGGTCGGGCTGATATCGAAGGTCTCGATGCCGGCGACCAGCGTCTCCATCCCCAGCAGCGGCGGCAGGAAGAGGCCAAAGAACCAGACGTAGACGCCGTAGGTGAGGATCTGAAACAGGCTGTTGAACGCGACCAGCCCGGTGACGTACTCCGTCGACCCCTCGGCGAGTTCGTTCCAGACCAGCACCATCGCGATACACCGGGCCATCCCGATGAACACGAGCCCGAGAAAGTACTCCGGACGGGCCGGCAGCCCGGGAACGAGCCCGCTGAAGAAGAAGACGGCGAGCCCGAACATCAGCGTCGGCCCGATGAGCCAGTTCTGGACGAGGCTCAGTCCGAGCACACGCCAGTTGCTGAAGACAGCCCGGAGCTGCGAGTAGTTCGCCTTCGCCAGCGGGGGGTACATCATCAGGACCAGCCCGATTTCGACGAGGTGAAAGTCCTGAATGGGCTGGGTCACGGCGGGCGCGACAAAGCCCAGCCCGACGCCGAGAGCCATCGCCCCGAAGATCCAGACGGTGAGATACTTGTCGAGGACGTCCATCGACCGGGGGTCGCCACAGCTCTCACACCCGCAGTCGGGGCCGTGGTCGTGGGTTGCGTTACTCATCCTCGACGACCCCGTCGAGCAGCGTCAGCAGCGCAACAGCACCGTTCGAGGCCCGGTACTTCCGCCACCGGCCGTCCTTGTGCCGGTCCACCAGCCCCGCCTCGGTCAGGTCCGAGAGTGCGTGACTGACCGCGCTCTCGCTGACACCCACCATCGCGTTCAGCTCGCAGACACAGAGGTCCCCGTCGGCGGCCACGAGCAGCCGGAGGAGCTTGTACCGCGTCTCGTTTGCGAGCGCGGTCAGCACGTCCAGGTCTGCCTGTATCCGGTCCGCCGAGAGCACCCGCTCGAGAGTATCGAGGTCCTCGATGCGGTCCGTCACGTCCTCGGGCCGACAGTCCTCGAGTTCGTCCTCGAGATACCGGTGGATACGCCGGGTCACTGTTGACATGGTGTTCAATTGAGACAGCGTTCAATTAATCCTTGCGGACCGCACCGGTCCTCGCGGTCGTATGCTTGCCGCCCGGACGCCGCCGACTCCGGCTCTCGGGCCCTGCTGGTACGCTGACCTATCTGAGGGAATCGGCAAGTGTTTTCCCCCGAATCCGGTGAACGTCGGTGTCCCGCTCACCCCCTCCACAGGGGCGCCGCCGACGCGCCCTCAGTCGGGGAGCCGGCCGGTGATACTGGCCGAGACGAGAAACTCACTCAGGTCCCGTTTCTCGTCCCACTCCCGGATGAACTCCTCGCTGTCTCTCTTCGGCGAGATCTCGACGTCGACAAAGCCGGCATCGGCGAGCAACCCTTCGAGCCGGTCGACGGGCGACGCGCCGGCGACACAGGCCGCCACCGAGTCAGGGTCTGCACGGACCTCGGGTGGGAGGGCGGCTGTCAGGACGACATCCGAGATGGCGAGTCGCCCCCCTGGCCGGAGCACCCGGGCGGCCTCGCGGAACACCTGTGGTTTGTTCGGCGAGAGATTCACCACACAGTTCGAGATGACCACGTCCACACTGTTGTCCGGGACAGGGAGGTGTTCGATCTCGCCGAGCCGAAACTCGACGGCCTCGGTCCCGTTCTCGGCGGCGTTTGCCCTCGCCTTCTCGACCATCTCCGGTGTCATGTCGACGCCGATGACCCGGCCCCGCTCCCCGACCTCCTGTGCCGCCAGGAAGCAGTCGAACCCTGCGCCCGAGCCCAGGTCGAGCACCGTCTCGCCCTCCCCGAGTGCGGCGGTCGCCTGTGGGTTGCCACAGCCGAGCCCGAGATTTGCCTCGCCGTCGACGCTCTCGAGGTCGGCACTCGAGTAGCCGAGCGTCGCCGCGGTCTCGGCCGCCTCTGTCGTCTCACCGGAGCACTCGTCGGTCACGCAGCAGTCACTCCCCTCCGCCTCGTCCGTGTCCGGACTTGCGATCCGGGCGTAGCGCTCGCGGACGGCCCGGCGCTGGGTCGCCGGGTCGAGGTCTGTCGCCGACTCGCCGGGGTCAGACATCTGCGGTCACCTCCGCCTCGACCTCGTCGAACAGCCCGCGAACGCGCTCCCGGACCGTCTCGCGGATCTCCCGCACCCGGTCGAGGTCCTCGCCGTCCGGGTCGTCGAGCGCCCAGTCACGGATGTCGACGGCCCGTTCGTCGGCATCAAGCTCAAGCGTCGAACAGCCCATCGTCGCGACGTAGTCACAGGACTCGAGGTCGGCGGTGGTGACCCCCTGGGGCTGTCGGCCGGAGAGGGGAAAGCCCTCCTCTGTCATCACCTCCCGGACGACCCCGTGAATCTCGTCGGCGGGGTCGGTCCCGCCGGTGAGGAGTTCCACCTCGTCTGTCAGCCCCCGCCGCTCGCGCTCGCGCTCGGCGAACGCGGTCGCCATCTGGCTGCGCCCGGCGTTCTGGACGCAGACGAACGCGACGCGCACGGCGGCGCTCACTGTGCCCCCTCCCGGGTCCTGTCGAGGGCAGCGAGTAGCGCGGTCGCCCGCTCGGTCGCCTCGTAGTAGCGCCAGGTGCCGTCCTTCCGGCGGGTGACCAGCCCCGCCTCGGTCAGGTCCGAGAGGGCGTGGCTCACCGCGCTGTCACTGACATCGACGGCGGGCGTGACCTCACAGACACAGAGTTCCCGGCCGGCCGCTGCGAGGAGGCGGACGATAGTGTAGCGGGTGTCGTTGCCGAGCACCCTGAGCGCGGTCCGGTCGGCCTCGGTGTCGGCCGGAAACGCCGAGACGTGGTGTTCGAGGGCTTCGACCCGTCCGTCGATGTCCTCCGCGCAACACTCGCCTTCCTCCCGTCGAATAAGTCGTTCGAGACGCGCTGACCGGTGGGCCATACCTGAGGAGTTGAACAGCCATTCAGATAACCGTTCCGGCGGTCGGCGGCCGAGCAGTCTCCACACTCGACTGCCCGACGAGGCCGCCACAGTCAGACCGACTCGACGAACCCCCGCAACTCCCGGTTGAACCGCTCCGGGGCCTCCCAGAACGGCGAGTGACCCACCTCCGGGTAGGTGGAGCGTTCGGCCGACCCGACCAGGCTGGCGTGTTCCTCGGCGGCCGCGGGCAGCACGACCCCGTCGGCCTCGCCGTGGGTGACCAGCACCGGCACCTCGACTGCCCGGAGGTCGTCGTCGTGTGTCACCGTCCGGGAGTGCAGGCTTGTCCGGACGTGTGGCGGCACGAGGGCGTTATACCCGAGCATGAACGACAGGTCCGCGGGCGAGGGCTCCTCGTACATGCAGTCCCGGAGGAACCGCTCCAGCGCGGCGACACTCTCCTGGGCGTCGGTGCTCTCGAAGCCGGGGACCCGGTCGGTGAAATCCTCCCCGATGACGGCCATCGCGTCCTCGGTCCCGTTTTTCGAGATGGCCCCGACGAGGTTGACCCCGGCGATGTGGTCGTCGCCGTACGCCGCGAGGTAGTCGGCGACAATCAGCCCGCCGTATGACCAGCCGACGAGCACGGGCCGGTCCAGGTCGAGCCCCTCGATGACCGACCGGATATCCTCGGCCCACAGCGCCGAACCGTAGGCCCCCTCCGGCTTGTCCGACCGACCGTGGCCGCGGTTGTCGACGGCGACGAGCCGGAACTCCGCCGCGAGCTCCGACTCCAGTTGCCGGGTCCAACACAGCCGGGACTGGGAGTAGCCGTGGATGAACAGAATCGCCTGTCCGTCCGGGTCCCCCGTCTCGTCGACACGGAGGTCGACGCCGCCGCCGCCGGTAACGATGTGTGTCTCCATACCCCGACGTCACCGGGCCGGAATATAGGTGTTGAGGCTAACGGCCCGGCTCCGCCGGCGGAACCGACGGGTCTGTGACTGAACCGCAGGACACAACCCACTTGCTGGTCAGGCACGAACGGCGGCCATGGACCTCACCGACGGGAGCGTCCCGCGACGGGACGTGCTGAAGACGGCGGTTGCGCTCGGCGGCGCGGGCGCGCTCGCGGCCTGCCTCGGCGAGGCCGACCGGAGCCGTGAGCCGGTCCCGACGGGCGACCCCGGGGCAAAGCCCGCCCGCCAGCACGCCTGGAACGACTCCCTCCGGACCGACGAACACGGCAACACGCTGCTCCCGAACCACCAGGTCCTGCTGTATGTGAGCCTCGACGGGGAGGGTCCGCCGACGGCCGAGGACCGCCGGACCGTCGAGGCGGCGCTGTCGACGCTCGACCGGGCTTACGAGTGGAGCAACGAGGGGCTGGTCCACTCCGTTGCCTACTCCCGCGCGTACTTCGACCGGTTCGAGGACACACTTCCCGAGAACGTAGAACTGCCCCGACCGCGCGCGCTCTCGGCCTTCGAGGAGCCGACTTTCGACACCCAGGACGCGGTCGTTCACCTCGCCAGTGACCGCGCCGATATCGTCCTCGAGGCCGAGGAGGCGCTGACGGGTGACCGACAGACGGCGAACGGCGAGTCGGTCACCGCCGGACTCGCCGACGCCCTGACTGTCGACTCCCGCCGGACCGGGTTCGTCGGCGCGGGTCTACCAGCCCAGCACCAGGACGCCGCAGGGGTCCCTGACGGCGACCCGGTGCCCGAGGCGGCCCCGCTGTTCATGGGCTTCGAGGCCGGCTTCGGCGGCAACCAAGCCACCGAAGACTACGTCACCATCGAGGCGGGCCCGATGGCCGGCGGGACCACCAAGGTGATTTCGAACATCCGCCAGCGCCTCGAGGACTGGTACGGCGAGCAGAGCTACGACCAGCGGGTGACAGAGCTGTTCAGCCCCGGCCACACCGAGGCGGACCTGGTCGAGGGCGTCGGCTCGAACCTGGGCGCCGACAGCGAGGTCGACCGGTTCGTCGACGACATCCTCGCGGACGCCCGCGAACACGGCCGCGTGGGTCACGCCCAGAAGGCCGCTCGGGCGAACCGGGACGCGGCGGGCAACGTCCGCCTCCTGCGCCGACACTTCGAGTCCACCGACGATATCGGCTCCGACCAGCAGGTCGCCAGCCTCCACTTCCCCTCGCTGCAACGCGATATCGGGGAGTTCGAGGCCGTCCGGCGGGCGATGAACGGCGAGGATATCACCGAGGCCACGCCTGCCGTCCGCCAGCGCGTCAACAACGGGATCCTCGAGTACATCTTCGTCCGGCGGCGGGGCTACTTCCTCGTCCCCCCGCGCCGGCACCGCGCGCTTCCCGTGCCGCGTCCCGAGGGCTGAACCGCAGGCGAGGGTGGGGACCTACCGGAGCGCCGCGACCGTCCCCTCCGCCGTCCACGCAAAGACGGTCCCGTCGACGGGGGCAACGCCGTCACACCCCTCGGCGGGCCAGGGGTCGACCCGCCACAGTTCCTCGCCGTCGGGGCCGAGCGCTATGAGGTCACCGTCGGGCTCGCCGACACCGGTGGCCCGGGTTCCCAGTATCGCCGCGCCGTCGACGACGGCCGCGTCGGTCACGCGGTGCTCGAACTCGCGGCGCCAGACACGCTCACCGCCCTCGAGGCGGTGACTGGCGACGGCGTTGGGGAGCCCCGTCTCGGTGCTGACGCCCGCGAGACACCGGTCCTCGGTCGCCGCCAGCGGAACGTGCAGGAACTCGGCCTGAACGTCCGCCCGTGCACGCCAGCGAACTGCTCCTGTCTCCGGCGCCCGGGCGACCAGCGACGCGCCGCCAGCCCGGTCGCGGTCGGCCCGGGCGACACCGGCGACCAGCCCCTGTGTCGTGCCGACGAGCCCGCTCGGCGTCGCCCCCGACTCCCAGGCCGCTGTGGGCGGGGAGCCGAGCACACCGTCGAGCACCGAGCGGGCGGCAAAGCCCGTCAACTCGAGTCCCCCTGCGTGGAGTCGGCCGCCGGTGACGACAACGCTGTCGGCTCCTCGCTCGCTCGTCCACAGCGGTGAGCCGTCGTCGGCGTCGTGTGCGCAGAGGCCGCCACCGTCTGCGGCGTAGACCCGGCCGCCTGCGTAGACCAGCGTCTCCATGTCACGAACCGGAACAGACCTGTCCCACAGCTCCTCCCCGTCGGTCGACAGCGCCCGGAGCCGACCAACTGAGGAGCCGACGAACAGCCGCCCGTTCCCGAGCGCGAGCGGTCCGGCCGGCCCCTCGTCCCGCCACACCTCACGACCGTCGCTCCGGTCGACGGCGACGACCGCCGCTCCGGCGACGACGACGGTCTCCGGACCGACCACGCAGTCGACCCCGCCCGCGGTCGGGGGGTCGACGACGTCCCGGCGCCAGTCGATGTCGGGGCTCGGCGGCGGCTCCGCTGCTGGGTTGTGCGCCGTGCCGGCGGGGTCGTAGTCCGCCTGGGGCCAGACGTCCCCCTGCGGGGACCGCGCCTCGATCGGCCCGAGGCCGACCTGCGAGGCGACGCCGCCGACGCCGAGGGTCGCGGCGCCGGCGAGGAGGGCACGGCGGGTGGTTCGACGGGAGGGGAGCGGGGACCCCTGGTACGGGGCCAGGTCGTCGTCGCTGACCACGCTGACTGGCTTGACTGAGGCGAATAAGTATCTTCTGCCGTGGCACCCCGGCGTGCGCACGCCTCAGTGGCCTTCGGGCCCGTGGGTCCCGTGCCAGGGTCACGGCCACGTCTCGGTTCCCCGACACAGCCATTCTTGTCCCTACCCCTGGTGGTAGGCGTATGGACTACGAGCGCATCGAGCTTGCCCAGCCACACTACGGGGGGGCAAACGCCTATCGGGTCGGGGACACGCTCGTGGACACCGGCCACGTCTGTGAGGAGTCCGTCGACCGGCTCGAGGCGGCACTCGAGGACCGCCTCGCAGGGGTCGAGCGGGTCGTCCTGACCCACCCACACATCGACCACGTCGGCGGCTCGCTGACCGTCGACGCGGTGACCGACCTCCCGCACGTCGTCTACGAGGGTGCCGGCGACATGATCCGGCGGTACGACGACTACCTCGTCGAGGCCCGCGAGGAGATGGCGGCCCTCTCCTCCGGGCTGTACGACGGCGACCCCGAACCCGACGACGTCTACTTTCCCGTCGACGCCGGCTACGCCACCAGCGAGGTGGCGTTCGAGCGGGTCGTCGGTCACGGCGACACGGTCCGGGTCGGCCCATACGAGTGTGTCGCGGTCCACACGCCCGGCCACTCCCACCAGCACATGGCGCTGCATCACGAGCCCTCGGGTGTGATGCTGTCGGGCGATATCGTCTCGACCAACGGCCACTTCATGTACGGGCCGGTCCACTGGGATATCGGCGAGTACAAGACCGGGCTCCGGCGGCTCCGGGCGGCCGACCCCGACCTCCTGCTGCCGGGTCACGGCGACCCGATGGACGACCCCGCTGCGCGCGTCACCGACGCCCTCGAGAAGGCCCAGGGGGTCGAGCAGGCGGTCCTCGACGCCGTCGCCGAGCAGGGTGCGCTCGCGGCCCACGAACTCGCGGTAACGGCACTGGGTGCCACCGACGACACGGTTCAGTTTCTCTCGAACGTCGCCTCGGCCTACGCCGTCCACCTGGCCGAGCGCGGGGACCTCAGCGTCGAGCGCCGCCCCTACGTGGTCGCCAGGCCGGCCTGAGGTGAGGCCTACGCCGGTTCCGGCGCCGGCGGTGGTCACCGACCCTGGAACTCCGGTCGCTCGCCCTCGGTGAACGCCCGGACACCCTCCCTGAAGTCCTCGGTCCTGGCGGTCCGGGCGATGGCGTCGGTCTCGGCGGCCAGCTGTTCCTCGAGACTCGCCGACGTGCTGTGGTCCAGTAGCTGCTGGGTCCGCCCGAGCGCAACGGTCGGCCCGCTGGCGATTTCCGCCGCGAGTTCGGTCAGCCGGTCGTCGAACGCCTCGTGGGGGACGGCCTCTGTCGCCAGCCCGATGTCGACGGCCTCGTCGGGCTGAACCTTGTCGTTGGTGAGCGCGAGCCGCTTTGCCTGCCGGAGCCCGACCATCCGCGGGAGAAAATACGTCGCGGACCCGTCACCGGTCGCGCCGATCCCGGGATACCCGAACTGGAAGTAGGCGTCCTCGCTCGCGAGCACGTAGTCCCCGAAGATCGCGAGGCTGAACCCCGCCCCCACGGCCGGGCCGTTGACCCCCGTCACGACCGGCACCTCGGCCTCGTGGAACTGGAGGATGGCGTCGTGGAGGACGGAGGCGCCGCGGCGCATCCCCGCGGCGGGGCTCTCACTCGTGAAGCTGGAGACGTCCCCGCCGGCACAGAACACGCCGTCGGAGCCGGTGAGGACGAAACACCGGACGTGTTCCTCGTGCAGGCGGACCGCCAGGTCGAGCAGTTCGTCCGACATCGTGTCGCTCAGGGCGTTCATGTCGGCTTTGCTGTGGATCTCCGCCCGCAGGACGCCGTCGTCCATACTGGTCTCGAAGTTCTCGTACTCCTGGGTCGGCTCGTGTGATGCCATACCATCCCTGGGACCCGGGGGTAGTTCTGTGTTTGGGGGGCAGGGTGCCGTCACCCCTCCCGACAGCAGGCTTTTGCCGGTTGCCGGCCTCGGGCCGGGTATGCCAGTCGACTCCGACGAGGAACTCAGCGAGATACTCGCCCTCGACACGGTCGCGGTCGTGGGCTGCTCGACGACCCCCGGCAAGGACGCCCACGACGTCCCGCAGTACCTGCTCGACAACGGCTACGACGTGGTTCCGGTCAACCCCTTCGCCGAGGAGGCCCTCGGCCGCACCGCCTACGACTCGCTGTCCGCGGTTCCCGACGAGGTCGACATCGTCGACGTATTCCGGCCGAGCGAGGAGGTTTCCGGGGTCGTCGACGAGGCCCTCGACCGTGCGGACACGGGGGTCGTTTGGACGCAACTGGGTATCAGAGACGAGGAGGCTGTCGCCCGGGCGGAGGCGGCCGGCAAGCGCGTCGTCCAGGACCGGTGCATAAAGGTCGAACACCGGCGGCTGCTGTAGCGTCCGCACCCGACTGTCCCGAGGTCCTTATTCCTCGTCGGCCGTCGTCCCGGTCTCGGCGTCGCCCTCGCTCGTGTCGTCTCTGTCTGCCGGGCGGTCGGCGGCCGCGAGTGTCGCGTCCACGTCGACACCCTGCTGGTCGGCGAGTGCCTCGATGACCGCGCGCTGCTCGGCGAGTTCGTGTTCGATGTGGTCGACCTGGGCGCTCGTCGTCTCGAGGTCGTCCTCGACCCGTCCGACGCGCTCGATCACCTCGTTCATCTTGCTGTAGAGCTGTTCGGCGGCGTCGATGACCTTCTGGAGTTTCTTTGCGGTCCCACCGAGTGCCATAGTAACCGGTAGCGGGGCCGCCCACCTGTGTGTTGTGGTGGCCGGACCGGCCGAGCTGGCGGTTCAGCACCGCCGCGAGGGGGGTTACGGCGGCGTGGTCACCGCCGAGGACAACGAGCCACGCCGAACGGTCGTCGACACTGCGCTGGCCCGGGGTATCCCTGGCCTGTCACACCCCCGCAGACCCGGGACCGTCCGGCTTAAGAGCCGGCCGGCCGGAGTCGGCCGCATGGACCACCGCCGCGCCGCGCCGCTTGCCGGGATTGCCGGCTGCCTGGTCGTCCTCACGGCGCTCGTCTACCCCTACCTGGTGGTCGACACTGTGGGGACCTACTACGGGACCGGTGTCGTGAACCCGCTGGTGGGGGCGATGCTCGCGCTGGTGGCAGTCATCGTCTTTGCCGCCGGCCGTGAGGAGCGCTCGGACCCCCAGTTTGCCGCCGGCGCGGCGCTGGTCTTCAGCGCCTTTGCGTTCGTCCTCCTGTTAGGGTGGGCACTGACCGTCCGTCTCGACGCGGTCGAACTCTCGGGGCTCCACCGGTGGGTCACCGCCGCACTCGCCCTCGTCGCGCCGGCGGCGGCGCTGTGGTACGCTCGGGCGCTCTCGTTGCTCTGAGCCCGTACCCGAAAGGCCCTTATAGAGACCTGCGGTAGGACGGAATGGACTAGGTCGGGCGGTTAGGCCCCGCTCCCACTCCCACACGTGGCCTCAAGTGGGGACCGAACACCGGACGCGTCCGGTCAGACGGACGCGGGCCCCGCAAGCCAACGTCGAAGCCTCGTCCTACGGGGACGGCGGTCCACACGGCTGTGCCTGCAGGGGCGCAGGCGTGTGGTTAACCGGGGGCACCCCGTCAGGCGCGGAAGCGAGCAGCGAACCCCCGGACAGCCCTCGCTCGCAGGGTCGCGGGGTGGAGGAGGCGCGCGGGACTACCCGCGCCCGAACGCCGGGCAACCCCGACTGTCCGTTTCTACAGACACCGGACACATAGTGGCGACTCACCGCTACGAGCGCGCCAATCACCGCCGCGATGACTGCGACCCCGAGGAGAGTCGCCAGGGTCTCGACGCCTGTGAGCTGTGCCCACACCTCTGTGCCGCCGGTCCTGGGCGCGGTGCCAGGGGCCTGACTGGCGAGTGACCCCACCAGCGAGGAGAGCACCGTGTCGCGACCTTAGAGGACGAGCCACCCCTGGTGGCGGACAATCACGGCTGTGGAGAGACCGCCGGCCAGACGGACGCACCGGCGGAGGGGAACCGACTCCGACGGCGACTCGTAGCCGGGCCAGCGGCGATTAACCCCGTTGCCCACGCCGTCAGTCGCCGGCCGTCTCGGCCAGTTCCGCGCCGTCGATAGCGAGGTCGCCGCCGACCGTGCGGTTCGGGTAGGGGATGTCGATCCCCTCCTCGTCGAACCGCTCCTTTACCGCGGTGACGTACTCGCCGCGGGTCCGCACGAAACTCGCCCGTGACGGGTTGGCGATCCAGACCCGGGACTGCAGGCCGACCGAGGAGTCCCCGAGTTCGGTCAGACGGACCGACGGCGCAGGGTCGTCGAGGATGTCGTCGTGGCGCTCGGCCTCCTCGATGATGACCTCGGTGGCTCTGTCGATGTCGTCGTCGTAGCCGATGCCAAACAGGAACTTCATCCGCAGTTGCTCGTTCGCGACGGGGTTCTTGATGACGCCGTCGGTGAGCTGTGCGTTCGGGACAGTCAGGAGTTCGTTGTCGAAGGTGCGAACCCGTGTCACGCGCAACGAGATGTCCTCCACGACGCCGGCGTTGCCGTCCCACTCGACCCAGTCGCCGATCCGAAACGGTCTGTCGGTGTAGATAAAGACGCCGGCGACAAAGTTGGCGATGACATCCTGCAGGGCAAAGCCGATGGCGAGGGTGGCCGCCGCGGCGACAGTCGCGAGCGCGCCAAGAAAGTTCCCGTAGCCGGCGAGCCCAAAGGCAACGGCGACCGCCGCAAAGACGATAGCGACCCGGGTCAGCTTCTGTAGGGGGCGCCTGGCGTGGACGTCGAGCCCGCGCCTGTCGAGCACGCGGGAGACGACCTGCCCGAGGACAGCCCTCCCGACGAGGTAGACGACGAGAAAGGCCAGGCCGAACGTGACCAGGGACCCGACCGGCCGGGCGTAGGGGACCCCAGCCTCCTGGAGAAGGTCGGCGAACACCGCCGACTGCAGCAGGGTCATCGCTCGAACACCGCCGTGTGGCCCCGTACGTCGACCACCTCCGCGCCGGCGTGTTCGGCCAGGTCAGCCGCGAGCGTCTCCGTCTCGGTCGTTCCCCGCGCGGCTCTGAGAAATTTCGCCTTGACGAACTGTCGGTCCGCCAGCTGGTTGCCCAGCTCGTCGGCGACCGACTCCACACCCCGCTTGCCGACTCGCACTGTCGCGTCGAGTTCGTGGATGGCACGACTGCGGTCCGTCGTCATAGCTACCACAACGGAGCAACGCCGGAGGTAAAAGTGATCCCACCTGTCACCGCCTGAGAGCCGGTTTACCCGCCCTCGCGGTAGGGGTAACGGGCGTGTTCGCCGCAGTCACAGGTGACGACAACGTGGCCGTCCTGCAGGCGAACCCGGGCGTTCCGGCCGGGACGGAGGTAGGCGTCACACCGGTCACAGGTAAACCGGAGGAACCGCCGGGGCAGCGGTAGCCGGTTGCGCTCGGCGATACGCCGGGCCCGTCGCACGTACCGCCGCGCCCGCCCCTTGTGGCCTGTGCTGGCTGCCTCGCGGGCCAGCTCCTGTAGCCGTTCGATGCGCTCCGCGGCGATGCTCACAGCCTGCCTTCACCGCCCGCCGGCCTATGCGTTGTGCTCCTCGGCCGGCGGTCCGCGGTTCCGGTACCGTTTTGCCCGCGCCTCGCCTCGGACCACCCGTGCGGGTGTTACACTACCTGGAACTGGCCCCCCAACTGGAGCGCAGTGGGATCGGCACCGCCGTCGACCACCAGCGGCAGGCCCTCGCCGACACCGGTGTCGACTTTCTCACCTCGCCCTGGCAGGGTGCAAGCCCAACCCGGGCGCTGGCCAGCCTCGCCGGTGGCGGCGGGGCCCTCCGGGAGTATGACCTGCTCCACTGCAACATGGTCGGGCCCGCGAGCGCCGCCATGGTCCGCCACGCCCGCCGCCACGACCGTCCGGTCGTCCTCCACACCCACGTCACCGGCGAGGACTTCCGGGGGAGTTTCCGTGGCTCGCACACGGTTGCACCCGCGCTCCGCCGGTATCTGCGGTGGTACTACTCGCAGGCGGACCTGGCGCTCTGCCCGAGTCAGTACACCAGGCGCACCCTCCAGGACTACCCCATCGACGCGCCGGTCCGGCCGCTGAGCAACGGGGTCGACATCGACGCGCTCGCGGGCCACGACGACCGGCGCGCGGCCTCCCGCGACCGGTTTGCCCTCTCGGGGATGGTCGTGTTCGCGGTCGGCAACGTCTTCGAGCGAAAGGGGGTGCACACGTTCTGCCGGCTGGCCGAGCAGACCGACTACGACTTTGCGTGGTTTGGCCCCTACGACAACGGCCTACAGGCGTCCCGGACCGTCCGGCGGTGGACCCGTAACCCGCCGGAGAATGTCACCTTCACCGGCTGGGTCGAGGACGTTCGTGGGGCGTACGGCGCCGGCGACGTCTATCTCTTTCCGACGAAGGCCGAAAATCAGGGGATCGCCGTCCTGGAGGCGATGGCCTGTGGAAAGGCGGTTGTCCTCTCGGACATCCCGGTCTTCCGGGAGTTCTACGAGGACGGTCACGACTGCCTGCTGTGCTCGACCCAGGCGGAGTACCGCGAGGCGCTCGACCGGCTCGCCGCCGACCCGGCCCTGCGCGAGCGACTCGGCGAGAACGCCCGCGAGACGGCCCGCGAACACAGTCTCGACCGTGTCGGCGACGGGCTCGTCGAGGCCTACGAGGCAGCGCTCGACGGTGACCCGACCTCGTCGTCGGACGGAGTCGACCCAGGGTGAGGGCCGACCGGGGGCCGGAATAACAACTACTTAGTCACTCGACGGACGACTCCGCGGCGATGACGCTTCCCCGGGTGGCCGCGTTCACCGACACCTACCTCCCGACGGTCAACGGGGTGACCTACACTGTCCGGACGTGGCGGGACCGCTGGGAGCAGCGCGGCAGCCGGATGGACGTTGTTTACCCGGGGAGTGACTACGACCCGGCGGCCACCGAACACCCCGTCGGGAGCCTCCCGTTCCCCTTCTACGACGGCTTTCGTCTGGGGTTACCCAGCGTCCCCGACGCGGTTGCGAACACCGATGTCGTCCACGCTCACACCCCCTTCGGGGTCGGGTTGGGGGCGTTACGGGCGGCCCGGGCGAGCGACCGGCCGCTCGTGGCCTCGTACCACACCCCCTGTGCGGAGTACGCGGAGTATCTCCCGGTCGGCAACCAGGTGAACCGGACGGTCCGGCAGGCCGCGACCGGGTACGAGCGGTGGTTTCTCAACCACGTCGATGTCGTCGTCGCGCCCAGCGAGCGCGCGGCGACGCACGTCGAGGACGCCGTCGGTGTCGACACCGAGGTGACGGTCGTCCCGAACGGCGTCGACACGGACGTGTTCGCGCCCGTCGATGCCCCCCGGGAGCGGTTTGCCCTGCCCGACGGGCCGCTCGTGGGCTACACCGGCCGCCACGGCCACGAGAAACGGCTGGGGGTGCTCGTCGAGGCCGTCGCCGGACTGGACCGCGAGGTGACACTAGTCCTTGCCGGCGACGGCCCGGCACGCGGGGACCTCGAGAGCCTGGCCGACGAACACGGGGTCGAGGCCCGGTTTCTGGGCTTTCTGGACCGCGAGGACCTCCCCGCCTTCTACGCCGCACTGGACGTCTTTGGCTTTCCCAGCCCGGTCGAGACCCAGGGGCTGGTCGCGCTGGAGGCAAACGCCTGTGGGACGCCCGTCGCGGGCGTGGACGCCGGCGCACTCGCCGACACCATCGAGGCGGGCGAGACCGGTTACAAGGCCCCGCCCGATGACCCCGAGGCGCTCGCGGCGGCTATCGACCGTACCTTCGTGGAGCGCGACCGGCTCAGCGAGGCCTGCCTGGCCCGCCGGGACTCCCTCAGCGTCGACCACGCCGTCGACCGGCTCGCGGAGGTCTACGGCTGGCTCTGACCCTGGACCGGCACACGGGTTCGCACCCCGACCGATGTCGCCGAGACTCAGACTTGGATCTACGAGTCCGCCCGAACAAACGCGTTGTCCCGATGCCCTGGCGGCCGAGTATCAAGACTGAATCCCGAGGCGCCGTCTATTAGTGCACCTGTGGCGTCCTCTCCGGTAATGAGGACGATAGAGACCCGCTGGCCCACCATCGGGGGTATCACCTCCCCGGACGGGCTGGTCGTCTGTGCGTGGCTGCTCGCAGTCTTGGCGTATGGCGTCGGCGACGCCGTGACGACGGTCGCAGTAGTGGCCAGCCCGCTCCACGCGGAGGCCAACCCTGTGGTCGCCAGGACGATGGCGGCGTTTGGCACCGAGGGGCTGCTCGCGCTCAAACTCGCCGCGTTCTCGGTCTGCTCGGCACTCGGTTTCTGGGGTAGCATCCGCGACGACCTCTTTCTGCGCTATCTGCCCCCCGCCGTCCTCGCGGTCATGGGCGCGACAACGACGGCGGTCAACCTCGTGTTACTGAGCTGAGCAGCCGGCTCCGGCGAGCCGCCGTCGACGCCCGATACCGTTGGCTCTGCGCTTACTCGACCCACGTAGCCGGCCACCGGGACCCGCTCACACCCGTTGCACTCCCGGGAGACACGGCCGACCCTGTCGACATCGATGCCGCAGATGTCGACGACGCGCGACCCGCGCCTACGCCAGCGCGCTGCCCGCCCGGATGACAGTCTTCTCGCCGAAGGCCGGACCGACCAGTTGGAGCCCGACGGGGAGTCCCGCGTCGGTCTCGCCGGCGGGCACCGAGATCGCGGGGAGATTGGCGAGATTGACCGGCGTCGTGTTGGCGTCGGCGAGGTACATCTTCAGCGGGTCCTCGAGGCTCTCGCCGCGCTCGAAGGGCGGGACGGGCATCGTCGGCGAGGCGAGCACGTCGGCGTTCCCGAGTGCCTCGTCGAAGTCCCGCTTCACCCAGGCGCGGGCGTCCTGGGCCTTCCTGTAGTACTTGTCCTGGTAGCCCGCCGAGAGGGCGTAGGTCCCGAGCAGGACCCGCCGTTTGACCTCCTCGCCAAAGCCCGCCTCGCGGACACGGGCGTAGGTGTCGTTCCAGTCACCGTCGTACCCTTCCTCGGTGTCGCCGGCGGACAGCCCGTATCTGACGCCGTCGAACCGGGCGAGATTCGAGGACGCCTCGGACATCGCGATGACGTAGTAGGCCTCGACAGCGTGGGTCAACGAAGGGAGGTCGACCTCGTGGTAGGTCGCGCCCCGGGCCTCGAGGTCGTCGATGGCAGCCCAGAACGTCTCGACGACGCCCTCGTCAGCCCCCTCCAGCAGCTCCGTCGGCACGCCGACCGCCATCCCGTCGACATCGCCGTCGGCGGCGCTCGCGTAGTCGTAGGCGTCGTCGTTTCCTGTCTCCTCCCGGGCATCCCGCGTCGTGGCGTCCCGGTCGTCCGGGCCGGCGACCACCTCGAGCAACTCGGCGGCCTCCTCGACCGTGGGTGCAAGTGGGCCGATCTGTTCCAGGGAGTTGGCGTAGGCGACTAGCCCGTACCGGGAGACCAGCCCGTAGGTTGGCTTGATCCCGACCACCCCACAGAAGGCGGCGGGACACCGGACTGACCCGCCGGTATCGCTGCCCAGCGCGAGGTCGGCCTCGCCGGCGGCGACGGCGGCCGCCGACCCACCCGAGGAGCCGCCGGGGACGTACCCCTCGGCGGCGGGATTCTCGACGGCACCGAACGCGGAGGTCTCGGTCGTTGTCCCCATCCCGAACTCGTCCATGTTGGTCTTGCCGGGGATGGTCGCGCCCGCCTCCTTCAGCCGCCTGACGACCGTCGCGTCGTAAGGGGGGACGTACTCCGCGAGCATCGCCGACCCGCAGGTTGTGGGGACACCTTCGGTGGAGATGTTGTCCTTGACGGCGACGGTCCGACCGGCGAGCGGGCCACCGTCACTTCCCGGGATGGACTCGCTGGTAATATACGCGTTGTAGCCGCTCATACTCACGAGACCCGTGGCCCTTTGAAGAAGCCGTCCTCGGCGTCGGGGGCGTTCGCCAGCGCCTCGTCCTGGCTCAGTGACGCCTCGACCTCGTCGGTTCGCATCACGTTGGTGAGGTCGGGTTCGCTCTCGACCTCGGGCACCTCGTCCAGCGTCTCGAAGTACGCGAGGATGTCGGCGAACTGCTCGGCAAAGACCTCCAGTTCGTCGTCGTCGAGGTCGACCCGCGCCAGGTCGGCGATGTGGGCGACTTCCTCGGGGTCGACAGCTGACTCGCTCATGTCTACCGCCAGACCCGTCCCGTCACTAAGGGTTTCGATGCCGTCTGAGACGGCAATCTCTATACTCACTCCCCCAAAGACTTTAAGTTGCCGAAAGCCCAATACGTTAATACGATACGACGTTCTCCGGGTACTTTACCCGTTTTGCACACCATGACCGACACTACCACGAGGCGAGGCACGCGCGAACGCGAGCGCGACGAGCGCGAGGAGGAAAAAGAGACGCAAGATGAGGAGGAGCTGGTCTGCCCGGAGTGTGGCGGCACACTGGTCAACGACGCCGAACACGGTGAAACTGTCTGTGAGGAGTGTGGCCTGGTCGTCGAGGAAGACGAGATCGACCCCGGCCCCGAGTGGCGCGCCTTCGACTCCAAGGAGAAGGACAAGAAATCCCGTGTGGGTGCCCCGACAACCCAGATGATGCACGACAAGGGGCTCTCGACGAATATCGGCTGGCAGGACAAGGACGCCTACGGTAACGCCCTCTCCAGCCGCCAGCGCGAGAAGATGCAACGGCTGCGCACCTGGAACGAGCGCTTTCGCACCCGGGACTCGAAGGAGCGCAACCTCAAACAGGCGCTGGGCGAGATCGACCGGATGGCCTCCGCGCTCGGCCTCCCCG
>CAZQZE010000003.1:0-30400 GCA_964597715.1 uncultured Halobacteriales archaeon | reverse complement strand
GCGCGAACTCGTCCAGTACCAGCAGGGCGGCGTCCCGAGCGACGTCGGCCACCACAGCGCGACCGCCGAGACCGTCGAGGGGCTCGGCCCCAGCGACGGGGGCGACGAGGAGGAGGAGGAGGAGGGCTGGACCTCGCCGATCGTCGAGACCGTCGCCAACCGCGGCGAGGGTGTCGAGGACGTGCTGGCGGCGGTTGCCGACCACCGCAGCTATCTCGAGTCGTCGGGCGAGGGCGACGAACAGACCCGGACCCGCTACGCCGAGGAGATCCGGACCCTGCTGCGCGAGGACCTGAACGACCTGCTCGCAGCCGAGGTCGACCGCCGCGGCGGGCTCGACACCTACGTCGAGCGGGTCGCCGCCGGCGAGACCGACCCGTACAGTGTCGCCGACGAACTGCTGACCCCTATCGCCGACTGCATCGAGGGGACCGACCGCGAGGGACCCACCCGACGGGAACAGGAGCCGCCCGTCGAGGACTGAGCGGGCGCCTCGCCGGGCCCGGCAGTCCGGCCTGTCGCCACGGCCGCGTCGGACCGGGCCACAGCCGCGTGGTATAAACGACACGCGACCGTACAGCCGCGCATGAGACTCAGAACCCTCGTTGCCGGTGTAGCCGGGGCCGTGGGCGCAACCGCGGCCACGAACAGCCTGCTCGCCTCCCGTGCCGGGGACCTCGACCCGTTCCTGGAGGGTGACCACGGCACCTACCGCTGGCGTGGCTTCGACGTCGCATACACCGAGGCCGGCGACCCCGAGGACCCGGACCTGCTGTGCTTCCACGGGGTCAACGCCGCCGCCTCGAGCCACGAGTTCCACCGTGTCTTTGGCGACCTCGCCGAGGAGTACCACGTCATCGCCCCGGACCTGCCCGGGTTCGGCGGGTCGGACCGGCCGCCACTGCTGTACTCGGCGTCGCTGTACGAGACATTCGTCGCCGACGCGGTCGCGGACCTGGCCGACGAGCCCGTCGTCGTCGGCTGCTCGCTGACCGGCAGCTATGTCGCCACCGCCGCCGCCGAGGAGGACGTCGACGAACTGGTCCTCGTCTGCCCGACCGACACCTCGATGGGTGGCCGGCGGACCTGGCTGCGCTCGGCGGTCCGGTCGCCCGTCCTCGGTGAGGCGGTGTACAACCTCATCGTCAGTGAGCCCTCGCTGCGGTACTTCCACGAGGACCACGGCTACTACGACATGGAGAACCTCACCGACGACGTCGTCGACTACGAGTGGACCTCGGGCCACCAGCCCGGGGCCCGCTTTGCCCCTGCGTCGTTCATCTCCGGCTTTCTCGACCCCGAGGCCGACCTCGGGGAGACGCTCGCCGACCTGGACGTAGAGACAACCCTGGTCTGGGGCCGAGACGCCGACATCACCCCTCTCTCCCAGGGTGAGAGGCTCGCCGAGGAGGGGGCGGCCCGGCTGGTCGTCTTCGACGACGCCCTCCTGCTCCCCCACGTCGAGCACCCCGGCGAGTTCGTGGACGTTGTTCGCGGGGACGTCGAGGCCGAACTCGAGGCGTAGCTGCCCAGGCCGTCAGAACGTGACCCGTTCGAGCAGCCGGCGCGCAAGCGGCGGCCGGCGTGATTCGTGTGGGTAGACGGTGACCGTCGTACACCCCGGGTTCGGGAAGGTCGGACGGTCGTCGAACAGCGCGTCGCGGAGCCTGTCGTCGGCACCGGGACGCACCAGCAGGTCGGGCTGTGACGGGTGTCCACCGTCGGCCCTGCTCGACTCGACGCGGACCGGGACGGAGAGCAGCTCCGAGAGCTCGGACTGGTAGTCCTCGATCGTCTGTCTGTACTCGTCGGTCCCCTCGTGGTCCGCCGGGTACCACAGCGAGAGCTCGCCGCCGTTGGCCGCGGCAACAGCGCTGGCGACATCCACCGCCAGCGGCGGATACGGGCCGCTCCGCCCGGAGAGCACGACGTGCTCCGGGCTGTCGTAGCCGACGTTGTCGACCAGGAGCACGCCACACGGCGCGTGCCGGACGACCTCAACCGGATCAGCGAGGACCTGGACGAACTCGGGCTGGATATCGTCGACGAGCAGCTCATCCGCGACGAGTACGTCTGTCCCTACCACGGATTTCTCGACCAAGAAGACGAGCCGGGGACACCTGGCAAGGAGTGACGCGGAGGCGGCCGACGCCAGTGGCGGACCCCACCGGCAGACACCGCTCTCCGTCGGCTCGGCGTTCGGTATAGCGGATAGTCGTGTACGCCAGGTCGACGGTGGTCTCAGGTCAGGATGTCGGCGACCCGCTGGGGCTCGCCCGACAGCGCGGGGTCGGGCTCGACGACCTGGAGAACCTCGTGGTCGGTCACCTCGGGGTAGGACTTGCCGATGGCGTCCTCGACCAGCGTCTTCTCCAGGCGGAACTCGGTGCCCTCGTAGACAACGTCGACGCCGTGTTCGTCGAAGGAGAGAGCCGTCATACCCACCGATACGGCGGGCACGAGCAAAAGGGTGTAGGTCAGTACTCCTGGAGGGGGCGCTCCCGGACCTTTGCGCGCAGGTCGCCGAGGTCGGCGGCCGTCGCGCCCGCCTCGAAGGCGGAGAGGACCGCGGCGACCTCCGCCCGCTCGACTTTCACATCACCCTCCCGGACCGCGTCGGCCGGCCGGCGGGTGAGTTCCCGGATCGTGCCGACGGCCAGCAGATACGGCGTTGCCCACGCCGAGAGCCGGTTGCCGCGGTCCTCGGGCATCGCCTCCAGCCAGGCCTGTGCGTCGTCGAGATACGTCTCCGCGTGGGCTGTCGCGCGCTCGATCACGGGTGCAACCCGGTCAGCGGCCGCCGGGTCACCCAGGTCCGCCGGGGTTACGCCGGCCGCCTCGAGCCAGGTCGCCGGCAGGTAGACGTTGTCCTCCTCGGTGTAGTCGCCGCCGGCGTCCTTTGCGACGTTGACGACCTGGAGGAGCAGGCCGAACGAGCGGGCCGTCTCGCGCAGGCGGTCTGTCGTCGGGGCGTCGGCCCCGGCGGCGACCAGCGAGGTGACGAGGGTTCCGACCGTCCCGGCGGCGTACTGGCAGTACTCCTCGAGCTCCGGGGCCGTCTGGACCCGTAACCCCGGCTCGTCGGCGTACCGGTCGACGAAGGTCGCCATGCCGCCGACCATCTCCCGGACCGGCGGGACGATGCGCGCCCGGGTGGTCTGCCCGAGCCCGTCCAGTGCCCCGAGCACCCGCGGCGCGTTCGCAACCACCTCCCAGTCGGGTCCGGGGTCGGCCGGGAGCCACGGCTCGGCCTGCCGGCGAAACTCGGTAACGTCGGTGTCGGTATCCGGGGCGAGCGTGCGGTCGTAGGTCCGGAGGAGGGCTGCTTTTTTTGCGGGCGGGATCCGTGGGTCGTCCTCGACGGTGTCGGCGACGCGACAGACGAGGTAGCCGACACACACCTCCCGGGCCATCGGCTCCTCGAGCGCCTCGACGGTGAGCGCGAAGGTCCGCGAAACCGCCCCGATGGTGTCGTAACACCACTCGACGGTCCCCTCGTCGATGGCTGCGTTGCCGGTCCGGCGTCCGCGTCCCAGGCCGGCTGACCGCCCGTTTTCGTGAAAGCGGGACACATCGACAGAAGGGGGCCGAGACATTTGAGGGTTCTGAGCCGGGGTCGTATTACTCGACAGTAAGGGTGAACTTACAATCAGCGCCGTTGGCCAGGGCGGCGACCAGACCCCGGTCCAGGCCGGCTGCGGCGCGTTCGGCCCCGACCATCACGGTCCGGTCGTCGACGTAGTCGCTGGTCCGGCAGACCGCCGACCGGTCGCTGTCGAAGCTCAGGTCCGGATGCCCCCGGCCGCGCACCTGTTCGCGGTACCCGCCGGCCTCGACGGTTGCGACGACCGTCGCACCGTGGTCGCGGCAGGCGGCGACGGTGGCGTCGTCGAAGTCGGCGGGTGCGCGCGCCGCCTCGACCGCCAGGATACAGTCGCCGGCCGGGGTGAGATAGTCGTCGGTCGTCACCTCGAAGGTACTCTCGTGGGTTGCCTGGACGTGCTCGTGGCCGCGGGCACTGACCGTCTCCGCCGGAGGGTGGTCCATGTTCGGCTCTCGGCGTGACGGGACACAGGGGTTACGAACTCGGCTCGTCGAACTCCATCTCGATGTCCGAGCCGCTGACGTAGGCGGCGGCCCGGACACCGACGAGGCTGATGAGGATGCTCGCGAGGATGAACAGCGCGAGGTGTGCGCCCGCCGAGAGCGAAAACCCCTCGAGCGAGAACGGCCCGAGGTCCGCACTCGGGACGGTGACAGCCGCAAACACCCCCGACCGCTCCATGAAGTACGCCGAAAAGCCACGGACTGCAAGCCCAACCGCCACCGCGACAAAGGGAAGGTTCACGTAGGCGCCGCCGAGGTCGTCGTCCCGGATAAACTCGTCGAGCAGGCGGCCGGCACTCGCGGTCAGCGCCGCCGCGGTCAGCCAGGGGATGGCGTCGTAGACAAAGCGCATCACGACGAGCAGGTCCGGCGCGGAGTTTAGCCCGGACGCGGCCAGGGCGCCGACGAACAGCCCGACGAGTGCGAGCCCCCCGGCAACGACGTAGGTGACCAGCGCGACCTGGCCGGAGTAGAGTGCCCCCCGGACCTGGCCGGGCAGCGCGGCGAGGTAGCTGTCGACACCGAGCCCCTTGTACAGCAGGTAGAGGCCGACCACAGCCGCGATAGCGCCGACCGCGATAGCCGGGGACTCGGCGACGAACAGAAGCACCGGGAACGCAAGCAGGGCGAGTCCGAGCGGGACCAGCACCGTCTGCCGGAGCTGTTCGTCGGCGAGAAACTGCTTGAGTAGGTAGTACGTCGACTCGATGTCGTGGGCCTGTCGCACGACCACGCGGTCGACGGCGTCCACGCGGACGCGGCTCTCGACGATCGGGACGAGACGCTCGTCCTCGGCGCTGTCGACGACCACCACCGCCGAGTCCGGGTCCTGCTCGGCGACGAGGTCGTCGACCTGGGCGGCGAGTGCCCGCGTCCCGCTGACCGAGTCCTCCGCGGAGACAACCGCGAGGACCGTCTCGCCGTCGGTTTCGCGGGCGACACGCAGCCCCTCGAGCAGGCAGTTCACACGGCTGTCCTCGGGGTCCTCGACGCCGGCCGCTGTCACCAGCGCCTCGACCGGCTCCTCGCCGACGACCGGCGGGCTGGTCGGGAGCGGACCACCGCGGTAGAGACAGACGACCAGCGTGCTCACACTCGCAGGCAGGCTACGCCGGAGTAAAAACCCCCGCGACGGTTCACGGGTCGAACCGACCCTCGTCGGTGACGACGGTGTCGACCAGCCGGGTCGGGGTCGCGTCGTAGGCGGGATTGTCGACCGCAAAGCCGTCGGCCGGCTCGCGCATCACCTCGCTCGCCGCCCGGAACTCGTTTTGGAAGGCAAACCCCGCGTCGACGAGCTTTGCGGCCGAACCGATGACCGTGACGGGCACGCCGGCGTCGGCGGCCGTCGCGGCCAGCGGGTACGTCCCGACGCGGTTGTACAGCGTGTCCTCGACGATGCAGTCCATCCCGACGACGACACGGTCACACTCCGGGAGGTAGTGACCGCCGGCGCTGTCGACCAGCAGGTGAGTGTCGACAGCCTCGAAGTCGGCGAGCCGGCGGGCCATCTTCCGCCCGAGATACCGGGGTCTGGCCTCGGTGACGTAGACGGTGAACGAGGCCCCGTCCTCGACGGCCCGGGTGACCGCCGAGAGCACCGTCGTCGAGTAGTCGTGGACCAGCAAGGTGTCGTCGTCGGCGAGCAGGTCCGCCCCGTTCGCGGCGGCCCGGCGTTTCCCCGCCTCGACGGTCTCGACCACCGCGTCGATGGCTGTCTCGGTGCGTCGCTGTGCCGCCGCGACGCTGTCGTGGTCCTCGCCGGTGACCCGCTCGACGATCCGGCCCTGGGTGTTGTGTAGCGAGGCGTGAGAGGGGTTGGCCCGCCGCAGCGCGTTGCTGTTTCGCTCCAGGGCGCGCAGATACTCCTCGACGGCCGGGAACGCCCGGTCGGTCAACTCCCGGAGCGCCCGAGCCGCCTTGACCGCCACGACCGACGAGGAGTGGGTCTGCATATCGGCGATCTCGTCGGCGGTCTGGTCTATCATACCCGACCACTCGGGCGGCCCGGCTAAAGGGGTTTTCCCGGCAACGGCGGCCCGACACGCCACGGGCCAGAGAAGCCGGCAGGGTCCTACCCCTTGATGTTGCAGACCGGGAACGTACGGGCGACACGGTCGCCGATCCCCAGGGCGTCGGAGACGCGGGTCACCTCGTCGATATCCTTGTAGACCCCCGGTGCCTCCTCCGCCACGGTCGCGCCGCTCTGGGCCTTGACGTAGACCTGCTGGCGCTCCCGGAGGTCCTGCTGGACGTCCTCGCCCCGGAACTCGTCTTTGGCCTGTGTGCGGCTCATCAGCCGGCCGGCACCGTGGGCTGTCGAGCCGAAGGTCTCCGTGAGTGACTCCTCACCCCCGCGGAGGATGTAGCTGCCCGCCCCCATGCTGCCGGGGATGACCACCGGCTGACCGACGTCGCGGTAGGCCGGCGGGAGTTCCGGGCGGCCGGCCGGGAACGACCGGGTCGCCCCCTTCCGGTGGACGTACAGTTCCCGCTCCTCGCGGCCGGTGGCCCCGTCGTTCGCCGGGCCGACCGTCACGTCGTGACTCTCCGTTTTGGCGATGTTGTGGGCCACGTCGTACAACAGGTCCATCCCGAGGTCCTCCCACGCGGTGTCGAAGATGTCCGCAAAGACCTGGCGGGTCTGGTAGGTGACCAACTGGCGGTTGACCCACGCGAAGTTGATCGCGGCACACATCGCCCGGTAGTAGTCGTCGGCCAGCCGTGAGCCCGCCGGCGCCGCCGCAAGCTCCTTGTCCGGTAGCTGGTCCAACAGCCCCTGGTGAGTCTGCTCGATCTCCCGGAGGTAGTCGGTACAGACCTGGTGGCCGAGCCCGCGGGAGCCACAGTGGATGAGGACGACCACCTGGTCCTCCCGGAGGCCGAACTCGGCCGCCACGTCCGCCCGGAAGACGTCGGTGACCCGCTGGACCTCCAGGAAGTGGTTCCCCGACCCCAGCGAGCCGAGCTGATTTTTGCCACGGTCCCGGGCCTTCTGTGAGACGGCGGTGGCGTCACCCTCCGGGCGACGGCCCTCGTCCTCGCAGTGGGCCAGGTCCGCCGGGACCGCGTACCCCTCCTCCACGGCCCAGTCGACGCCGCGTTCGAGAACCGCCTCGACGTCGGCCATCGTCCCGTCGTGGACCCCGCCGCCGCCGAGGCCGGTTGGCACCGCCTCGAAGAGCCGGTCGACCAGTTCCGCCTCGCGGCCCCGAACGTCGTCGTAGTCGAGGTCGGTCCGCACCATCCGGACGCCACAGTTGATGTCGTAGCCGATCGCGCCGGGACTGATGCAGCCGTCCTCGGCGTCGATACCCGCGACGCCGCCGACGGGGAAGCCGTAGCCCTGGTGACCGTCCGGCATACAGACGGCGTACTTCCGGATCCCGGGGAGGTGGGTCGCGTTGCGGAGCTGCTGGAGACTCCTGTCCTCTGTGATCTCCTCGAGCAGCGCCTCGCTGGCGAACACGCGGGCGGGGACGCGCATCCCGCCCTCCTGTGGGATCTCCCAGACAGCGTCCCGGACACGCTCGAGTGTGATGGGGCCGGCGTCGAAGGTGGTCATACCCGAGTCTGGACGAGCGACGCTGAAATAACGTTCGCACCGGCGACAGGGCAACCCTTATCTCCGGGCCGGAAAGTCTCTGATGCATGTTACAGGCCGGCGCGGCAGGCGCGGCGAGGGCCGCCCTCGCTCCGGTGCCCACACCGGTCCCGCTCCAGGGGCTCGGCCAGCCGTCGTGGTTCCCGGGGTGGGTTCCGGAGTGGGTGCTCCCGCTCGTCGCCTCGGCGGCTGTGGTCGTCCTGTCGTGGGCGGTGGCCCGGCTGGTGGTCAGACTGTTCGGCCGCCGGATCGCCCGCCGGTTCGAGCGTCCCAGCCTGACGCGAACGGCACTACGGGGGCTCCGGCTGACGGTGTATCTGCTCGGCTTTTTTACCGTCCTCTGGGTCAGCGGCTTCGACCTCGGGAGTATTGCGCTGTCGGTGACGGTGTTCTCGGCGGTCGTGGGTGTCATCCTCGCGCCGATCGTCGGCAGCTTCATCAGCGGGGTCTTTCTGCTGGCCGACCAGCCCTACGAGATCGGCGATATGGTCGAACTCGACGACGGAACCAGGGGGTTCGTCGACGACATCACCCTCCGGTACACGAAGCTGTTGACCGTCGACAACACCTTCCTGGTCATCCCGAACGGGACAATCCGCGAGCGGGACGTCACCAACTACTCCGCGGAGGACGCCCGGACCCGGCTCGCGATAGACGTGTTGGTGACCTACGAGAGCGATATCTCTGCGGCCCGGGAGCTCATCGAGCAGGCCGCACGCAGGGTCGATGTCGTCATCGAGGGCGGGCCGCGGATCCGCGTCGGGGCCGCCCGCTACCCCGCTGCCCCGACCTGTTATATCGACAGCTACGCCGACAACGGCGTCAACCTCCGGCTGCGCTACTGGGCCGAGGAACCGTACAAGCTGCTGACAACCCGCTCACAGGTACAGGAGGAGGTCTGGACCGCACTGGAGACAGCCGACGCCGACATCGAGGTCGCCTACCCCCACTCGCATCTGGTCTTCGACGAAACCAGCGGTCGGCTGAACATCTCCGCCGGTGGGTCGGGGGTGGGTCGGTCGGTCGACGGGGACGGGCGGCGCTCACGGCGAGGCCGGGCACCACCCTCAGCTCCCGAGGAGTCCGGCGACGAGGGCTAGTCCGAACCCGCGGTCACAACCTCGCAGTCGAGCTCGGTTTTCAGGTACTGTTCGACGTCGGGGTCGTCGGTGAGCCGGCGCATCATCCGTTCCCACCGGCTGGCCTGTCGTTTCCCGACGACAACAACGTCGGCGTCCCCGGCGGCAACCTCCTCGAGGATCGTCTCCTCGACGAGCAGACCCCGCCGGACGATGTAGCGGGCGTTCGATAGCGTCCCAAAGGCACGTTCGACAGCCTCCCGGAGGTGACGGCGGGTGACCCGGCTGTTGTCCTGATAGAGGTTGACGTGGAGCACCGCGAGTGCAGCCTCACGTTCCTCGGCGATACTGATAGCCTCGCCCAACGTGGCCGTGGAGCGGTCGCTCAGGGGATACCGGACGGGGACGACGACCTGCTGCATTTGGGTCTCGTAGCGAGCACCGGTACATAGGTGACACGCCTTCGGTCCGCCGGGAGGGGCCGGCGAGAGCGACGACCAGGGGACACGTCTTTGCCCGTGGCCGGGCAAGAAGAGGTATGGAAAGCATCGACGGTCCAGACGGGGCGACACTGTACCGTGACGAACAGCCGGCGCGCCGCGGCTCGAAGGCGTCGTACTATGTCGTCTACAGCGACGCCGACCGGGAGACACGCTGGGGATTTTATTGCGGGAACTGCCACACACTGGACAACGCCGTCGACCCGATGGGACGGGTCCAGTGCAACCGGTGTTCGAACCGGACGAAAGCCGAGGAGTGGGACGCCGCCCACGAGTAACTCCCGACGACGACCCTCGCCGTTGGCTGTCCCGGCGGCGTCGGTGAGAGCGCCCCGTGTCTCGGTGAGACAGGACAGGCGACGACTGGCAGCCGGATACCCCGGTAGCGCGCCGGGCGCAGGCGGCGAACCGCCCGCGTGACACCGGTGGCCGACCCCGAGTGACCGCCCGGCGACCCGGAGGCGCGGCCTTATATATCAGGCAACCGGATATCGTGTATGTTCGTCGGGCACGGGCTGCTGGCGTTTGCGGTCGTCGCCAGCCTCGCAGCCCGCCGGCTCCCCCGCGAGCGGGCGCTGCTGGCGGGCGCCTTTGCGGGCGCGTTCGCGACCGCCCCGGATGTCGACATGCTGTTTGCGGTGCTCGGTGCCGGACAGGCCGCGACTGTCGGCGGCGCCGCGGAGTCGTTCTGGGCGGCCACCGACACCCTCCACCGCTCGGTGACCCACTCGCTGGTTGTGGGCGCAGTCCTGGCTGCCGTCCTCGGCGCCTGGCGCGCCCGTCAGCATCGGGTGGCGCTTGCCGGCGCCATTGCGGGTGCCGGAGGGCTGGTCGGGGCGGTCTGGCTGGCCGGCGGGCCACGCCCTGCGGCGATGGTCGGGGTCCTCGGTGCCGCGGGCGTGGGGGTCGCGCTGGCCGCCGAGCGGGTCGACTTCGGCCCCTGGGCGGTGGCCGGGCTCGCCGGAGTCGGCCTCCTCTCACACCCCTTCGGGGACCTGCTGACCGGCGGGCCGCCGGACCTGCTGTACCCGCTGGGGTGGCAGGTGGTCGCCGAACGGGTGATGCTGTCACCGGACCCGACGGTCCACCTGCTTTTGGCCTTCTTTATCGAACTCGGGGCTATCTGGCTGGCGCTGGTGGTCGTGCTCCGGCTCCGCGACCAGCGGGTGATGGCGGCCGTCAGGCCGCGGGCCGCGGTCGGGGTGGGCTACGCGGCCGCGGTGCTCGCGGTCCCGGCCCCAACCGTCGAGGCCGCCCCGCCGTTCGTCCTCAGCGTGCTGGCAGTCGGGCTCGTCGGCGTCCCGGTGACCCGGCGTCCACAGCCGCTTCCGGCGGTCGCGACGGGCCTCGCCGCGGTCACGCTGGCGGGGCTCGCGTACGCGACCGGGTACCTGCTGGTCTGAGCGGTACGCTTTCAGGGCTCGCCGCCGAGCGACACGTATGGAGGAGACGGCCGTCGACCGCCTGCTGCGCGACGAACGCCTCAACGCGGTGCTCGGGTGGGTCGTCGTCGCCGGGGTCGGGCTCACCGCCGTCGGCTCGGTACTGGCCGGCGACCTGCTGTGGGGTGTGTTCGCCGTCACGGTCGCCACTGTGATGCTCCTGCCGCCACTGGTTTCTGTGGACCCCGGGGTGATGCTCCCCTGGGAGGTGCTCGTACTCGCCGGGCTGCCGGTCCTGGGGCGGAGTATCGCCACCCTCCAGGCGGCCAGTCGGGTGGGGACCTACCTCTCGGTGGCCGCGCTCGCGCTGATCGTCGCTGTCGAACTGCACGCGTTCACCGCGGTCTCGATGTCACCCTCGTTTGCGGTGGCGTTCGTCGCGGTAGCCACGATGGGCGTCGCGGGGGTGTGGGCTGTCCTCCGGTGGACGGTCGACCTCTGGCTGGGCACCGGGTTCCTGCTTGACCCTACGCTGAGCGAACACGCCATCGAGCGGGGCCTGATGCTCGAGTTCGTCGCCTCGACCGTGGCGGGCGTGCTCGCGGGGGTCGTCTTCGAGTTCTACATCCGCCGCCGGGCGGGGGTCCGGCGTCGACTGGGGGTTGACTGATGCGCTGCCACGGTCGGGGGGACCCATGACGCTTCGCGACCGGTTCGGGGTCGGCCGGCGCCGACAGAAGCAGGCCGCCTGGGCAATGGAGGTCGGGCTGGTCGGCATCCTCCTTGTCGGGCTCTACCAGGGCTCGACGACGGTCGTCGTCAACGCCGGGGTCGGGCTGGTCGTCACACAGTTGCCGCCGGTGCTCGAACGCGACTACGGCATCCCGATGGACCCGGCGCTGACGCTGTGGATCACGAGCGCGGTCTTCCTGCACGCCGTTGGCGTCCTCGGGTTACCGGGGAGTGAGACGAACCTCTACGGCTCGGTTCCGTGGTGGGACCACCTCACGCACGCGCTCTCGGCTTCCGTCGTCGCGGGCGTCGGGTACGCGACCGCACGCGCCGTTGACGCCCACGCCGACGATATCGTGTTGCCGCCACGGTTCACCTTCGTCTTTATCCTCCTGTTCGTGCTCGCCTTTGGCGTGTTCTGGGAGGTTATCGAGTTCGCGCTCGGCGAGGCGGCGCGCGCGGCGGGCAACCGTGCGCTCCTCACCCAGTACGGGCTCGACGACACGATGCTCGACCTGGTCTTCGACACTATCGGCGCCGTTATCGTCGCGGTCTGGGGGACCGCCCACCTCACCGACGTCGCCGGCTACATCGAGCGGCAACTGGACGCCCGGAAGTCGGGCTGACTTTACCCTGCCCCCTCCAAGCGCGACCGGATGGTTCTGGAGACGGTCACGACACTGCTCGCCGGCGCCGTATTTGGGCTGGCGCTCGCGGCCCCGCCGGGCCCGATGAACGCCGTCATCGCCGAGGAGAGTGTCGTCTACGGCTGGCGGGCCGGCTTTACCGCCGGCCTCGGCGCGATGACCGCCGACGTCGCCTTCTTTCTGCTCTCGGTGGCCGGTGTGGTGGCTGTCGTCGACCGCGTCCCGCTGTTGCGGGCAGGGATGGTCGGGGTCGGCGGACTCCTGATGCTCTATTTCGCCTACGGCGCCGCCCGCGACGTGACGGGCACGCTCGCCCCCGAGGGGTCGACCGGACGGAGTGCGGGCTTCCGGAAGGCGCTGGTGCTGGCGCTGACGAACCCGTACCAGGTCGTCTTCTGGCTCACCGTCGGCGTCGGGCTCCTCCGACCGGGGACTGTGGACGTGCTCGCGGAGCTTCCTGCCGTCGGCGACGCACTGACCGGCCTGCTGGTCGTCCGGACCGGGAGCCCGGCGCTGCTTGTGGGGCTGTTCGGGGGGATCGTCGTCTGGATTGTCGGGTTTCCGGCGCTGCTCGTGGCCGGGACGCGACGTGTCGAGCGGGCGACACCGGTCGTCACCGGGGTGAGCGCGGTGGTGCTCGCGGGCTTTGGGCTTGCCTTTCTCTGGGACGCCACACGTCTGTTGCTGTGAGCCGTGTCGAGGGGGACCGGGAGCCCCGCGTCGGTTACTCCGGGCCGATGTCGGCAACCTCGTCCTCGAGCCACTCCTGGAACCAGACAACCCGTTTTAGCCGCTGGTGGGCGATGTCGTAGGCGGTCTGGCTCTCGATGCGGTCCTTTGCGTCCTGGCCACGCTCGAACACCCGGCCGACCATCTCGGCGGCGTCCATGTGGGTGCGGGACTCGTAGCCCATCCGCAACAGCATCAGCGCCGCGCCGTTTGCCCCCACCTTGTCGAGGACGTCCGCCTCGATGAGACACTGTGTCTCCAGGGGCAGATTCGTCAGGTCGCCCTGGTAGGAGTGGTCCCGGACGGCGGCACAGACCTGGTCGACAAAGGAGTCCGGGTAGTCACAGTGTGCGGTGAGATACTCGCGGGCGAGCCGGGCACCCTCCTCGGCGTGGGCGTCCTGCTCGACTTCTAGCTTGGCGATATCGTGAAAGAGGGCCGCCACACGGGTGATATCGACGTTTGCACCCTCGGCCTCGGCGATCTCGGCCGAGAGGTCGACCACGTTCAGGATGTGATTAAACCGGTACTCGGCGGAGTGCCAGGGGTACCACCGCATCCGCCCGCCTTCCTCCTCGCTCTCGACACTCGCAGTCAGGTAGTCGCGGACGAACCCCTCCATCGCCGCGAACTCGGCGTCGGAGACGGGCGACTCTCGGATCTCAACACCCACGGTACCGCCTCCAGACGATGCGTACGTTGTTCATCTTGCTTGTCGGAAGGTCTGTTTGACTCTTTAGCGTTACGACAACGGGGGAAACACTGTCCGGACGGGCAGACCGGAGCACCCGGCTGACAGTTGACACGAGCCCCACGCCGGGGCCCAAGCCACGGTCGACCGGTGGTGGGCCTTTATTAGGATGCCGCTCGTCCGGTTGAGTATGAATATTCGTATCGCAACGCCGGGAGACAAACCGGCGATCCGGGACGTTGTGCGGCGGTCGATGCAGGCGTCGTACTCGCTTGACCCAAAGACGATCGTCGGGGCCATCGAGGAGTGGTACGACGACGAGCGGCTGACGGCGGTCCTCGAGGACGACGGGAAGCTGTTGCTGGTGGCCGAACGCGACGACCAGGTCGTCGGCTTTACCGACAGCGTCGTCACGGGCGAAGGGACCGCCGAGTTACTGTGGCTCCACGTCGACCCGGACTACCGGAGCGAGGACTACGGAAAGCAGCTGTACGAGGCCACCCGCGACCGGCTGGCCGAGCGGGGTGCCACCACCCTCCGGGGGCGTGTGCTCGCCGACAACGCCGACGGCAACGCCTTCTACGAGCGCCAGGGCCTGACGAAGGTCGGCGAGACCGAGGTGGAGATCGACGGGACCCCTCACGTCGAGAACATCTACGCCGAGGACGAACAGCCCCGTCTCGAGCCCGTCGAGGGTGACGGCCGGACGGTCTACGTCGACCACGAGGACCAGGAGCGGGGGTCGGTGGCGCCGTTTGACGTTGTCTACGCCAACGAGGACGGCGAGGACCTCTACGGCTACTGGTGTTCGAACTGCGAGCGGCTCTCGAACGCGATGGACCCGATGGGGCGGATCCAGTGTGACGCCTGCGGGAACGCCCGCAAGCCCACGCGGTGGGACTCGGCGTACATGTAGGCGCGGCCGCCGGCAGAGGCGACTGACCCCCCCGACCCTCAAAACCGGGTCTCGGCGTCCTCGTCGGCGACCCCCTCGGAAACCTCCTCGTGGAGCTGTTCCATCTCCGCCTGGTTCTCGGCGATACCGGTAGTCACGAGCAGGCGAAGCGCCCGGGAGACGGTCAGGTCGACGGGGTAGAACTCATCCTCGGGGACGAACAGCAGACGGCCCTGTGTCGGGTTGGGGCTGCCCGGCATGTAGACGTTGTAGGTCTCCGTGTCGGGCGGGGAGGCGGCGTCGGAGGTCTCGGCGGTGACAAAGCCAAACGAGTAGACGCCGGTACGGGGATACTCGACGAGGACGACGCTCTCGAAGCGACTCTCCTGGCGGGTCAGCGCGTCCGAGACCTGCCGAACACCGTTGTACACGACGCTCAGGATCGGGACCAGCCCGATCAGCCGGTCGACCACCCCGAAGACGTACGCGCCGGCACTGCGCTGGGCCAGATACCCCAGAACGACGATAACTACCACCAGAGAGGCCAGCGCTACCACCTCGGCGACGATGTCGATGTTCCCGGTGAGCGAGCGGAGCCCGGTGCCCTCGATGAGCGGGGCCAGGAAGCCGCGTATCCAGCCGAAGACGAACTGGAAGGCGATGACCGTCACCACAAGCGGGGCGACGAGCGCGATTCCGGCGACAAGACTCGTCCTGACCGTCCTCGTTACTCCCATGGACAAAGCCCGGCCGAGCCGACAAAAAGCGTGGCGCTACTCCTCGTCGAATCGGTTGCTGTACCAGGGTGGCGGCCGGACGCCAACCTCCCCGAACGAGCCGTAGGAGACCGAGGTCTCGATGGTCGCCCGGTTGTCGCCGCTGACGAGGTCGTAGCTGGCCGAGAGGTTGTGGACCACCCCGCGGTTGTCGACCAGCGCGACGGCGGTGTAGTTCCGGGTAAACGTGCTGGGAAACGGCCGCGGCGTCCCGTTGGCGACGATGCGGTACAGCCGGCGACCGTCGCGCTCGACCGTTCCCGTCAGCTCGGTCTCCGGCGTGGAGAGATACCGGTCGACGACCTCGGTACGAAACGTCTCCGGAAGCGGGCCGACGGAGCCACTGACCGGCGCCGACCGAAACGAGGTGTTGCCGTACAGTGGGGCGGCGACGTGCCACTCGCCGTCGGTGAAGTAGACACTTGCCCGCCTGGTGGTGCCGTCGTCGTTCTGCAGGGTTGCCCGCGACCGGTAGGTGTCGCCGGCAACGGTGAACATCGAGCTGTGGGTCACCCCCGGCTGTGGGGGCGAGCCGAAGAGATACCGGTCGACACTGGGGTCGGCCGGCGCTGTGCTCCCGTTCGCGGCCGGCTGGTGGCGTGTGAGCCTGAACGCGTATGACCGCCCCTCCAGGCGCTGGCTGTGCGCCCGGTCTAACACCGCGGCGTCGTCGACCCCGTCCTGTGAGACGCCAGGGGGCAGCACGTCGGCTGTTCCCTGCGGGTACGTGTCGGGGAACTCGGCGTCGTCCTCGGTGGAGACGGCCGCGGCCGCCCCGGCAGGGTCGCCGACCCCACTCGACGCCGCGTCGATACCCGGCCCCGGGGTGGCCGGCTCGGACGCCCCCGACCCCCCGAGCGCCGCGAGCGCAACGGCCAGGAGGAGAGCCGCGAGCCCGAACCCTGCGACGCGCAGCCCGGTGCCGAGGGTCGGCCACGACAGGCTGATCGAGGGGAGTCGTCCCCGGACCGCCGCCGTGGCCGGCAGCCGCAACTGTGCCGGCGGCGCACCGAGGTGGCGCTCACAGAGGTCGACGGCGACCGACCGGTCGACCGCGTACAGCAGTCGCTCCGCCAGGTCACCGGCGCCGAGCACCCTGACAGCCCCGTCGAGCCGGTCGGTGACCGACGCCACACTGCCGAGGACAACGACAACGTCGACGTCCGGGTGCAGCCGGGGTGAGCCGAACCGGGACGGGCTGACCACGGCGAGTGTCACCGTCTCGGTGCCGCGGGCCGCGGTCACGACCCCGTCACTCGCGCCGGTCGCGCCGGTCGCGCTGTCGGCGGCCCCGTCGTCACCGGGGCGGCGGGTCTCGTACCCCCTGGCCGCCCAGAGGTCGGCGACGAGCCGGCTCCCGGCCGCGGTGTCGAGCCGTCGGAGCCGGGCCGCGATAGCCCGCTCACTCCCGGCCCTCCGCCCGCTCATCCGGCGAATCCCCCTCGTGACAGGTGGGCGGCGGCCAGTGAGCGCATCTATCCGGCGGGTACGGGCCGCGAGGTCATATGCGCTTCTCCCGTGTGCCCGGCAGGCGCGGCAGGTGCCGGGCGGCGTCGGGTGCCCGGTCGCCACCCGAACTGACGCGGTCGGAACTCACGCGCTGTCGGCGGCGTCGACCCGCGAGGAGACGTGCTGGAGGATATCCGTCGTGCTGAGGATGCCGACGACCTCCCCGTCGACGACGGGCATGTGGTTGAACCCCTCCTCGAGCAGGCGGCTTGTGACCGCCTCGACCGGGGTGTCGGGCGTTGCCGTGGCCACACCGGTCGTCATGTAGTCGCCGACGGTCGCCTCGGCGGGGACAGCCCCGTCGGCGGCCATGTGAACAAAGTCCGTCGAGGTGAGGATACCAACCGGCAGACACGCCTCGTCGACGACGGCGAGTGACTTGATCCCCTTCTCCTCCATGGCCCAGGCGACCTCGGAGAGGGGTTCCTCGGCCTCGACAGTCATCACCGGCGCCGTCATCAGGTCGTGTACAGTTACGGCCATACGGGAGTCTCGTATCGCAGACGCATATACTGTGCACTTTGGAGGGGCGTCGACCGGTTCGACACCGGGTGATGGGGGGCGGTGCAAAGCTATTTCTCCCCGGCACGTGTGGGTAGTGAGCATGGCACAATCAGCAACGGCGGAGTTCGGCGTCGACGGTGACTGGACGCAGATGTATATCGGCGGCGAGTGGGTCCCGCCGGCCGAGCGTGGGACGATCCCGGTCGAGAGTCCGGCCACGGGCGAGGTCCTACACGAGGTGCCGGCAGGGACAGCCGGGGACGTCGACGAGGCCTTCCAGGCGGCAACGGAGGCACAGGAGGCGTGGGCCGCACGGCCGCCACAGGACCGCGCGGAGGTGGTCCAGACGGTCATGGCGCTAATCGACCAGCACTCGGATGCGTTGACCGAGTTGATGGTCGCGGAGTCCGGCAGCACACTCCTGAAAGCAGCCCTGGAGATCGAGGAGGCGACGATGGGGATGGTCAACGAGGCCGCGAGCTTCCCCACCCGGTCACAGGGGACAACCTCGGAGTCGACGACAGCGGGCAAGCGAAACGTGGTCAAACGCGAGCCGGCGGGGATAGTCGGGGTCATCTCGCCGTGGAACTTCCCGCTTCACCTCTCGATGCGGGCGGTGGCGCCCGCCATCGCGCTCGGAAACGCGGTCGTCCTCAAGCCCGACGAGAACACGCCGGCGGTCGGCGGTCTCGCGGTCGCGCGCCTGTTCGAGGCCGCTGGCCTCCCGGACGGTGTGCTGAACGTCGTCACGGGCCGGGGCGAACCGGCCGGCGAACGGGTCGCCGCACACCCGGACCTGGACGTGCTCTCGTTCACCGGGTCGACCGAGGTCGGCCGCCACGTCGGCGGGCTCGCCGCCGAGAACCTCGCGTTCCCGGCGCTCGAACTCGGCGGGAACGGGCCGTTCGTCGTACTCGACGACGCCGACCTCGACCAGGCCATCGACGCCGGCGTCTTCGGCTCGTTCATACACCAGGGACAGGTCTGTATCGCGATCAGCCGACACATCGTCCACGAGTCGATGTACGACGAGTACGTCGACCGCCTGGCCGAGCGTGCCGCGGCGCTGCCGGTGGGTGACCCGTCGGACCCGGAGAACGCGCTCGGCCCAGTGATCAACCAGTCACAGCGCGACCGGATGATGGGGTTCATCGACCGGTCTGTCGAGAACGGGGCCACCGTCGAGACCGGCGGTGACTACGAGGACCTGTTCGTCGAGCCGACGGTCGTCTCGGGGGTGACAAACGACATCGGGCTCGGCTGTAACGAGCAGTTCGGCCCGGTCGCTCCGGTCATCGAGGCCGAGAGCAACGAGGAGGCCGTGCGGATCGCAAACGACACCGACAGAGGGCTCTCCGCCGCGGTGTTCGGCGAACTCGGCCACGCCCGGGAGGTTGCCGAGCGGGTCGAGGCCGGAATGGTCCACGTCAACGACATGCCGGTCAACGAGGAGCCCCACGCACCCTTTGGCGGGGTGAAAAACTCCGGGATGGGCCGGTACAACGGCGAGTGGATCCTCGAGGAACTCACCGAGACAAAGTGGATCTCCGTCCAGTCCGAGCCCCGGGAGTACCCGTTCTGAGCTGTCCGGACAGAGGGCTGTTCCCGGCTGTGGGCGACCCGACCCCTCCCGCCGGATTGAAACCCGACGGGGCGTACGTGTGGACACAGCGGATGAAAGACTGTCCACACTGCGGCACGCGCCTGCATCGGAGCGCGCCGGACAACGCCGAGTACGGGACCGCCGTCGTCGACGGCCGCACATACCCCGACGAGTGCCCCGAGTGCGGGCACGACCTCGACTGACCGCCGTGCGGTCTCAGACGACGCCACGGGTCAGCGAGCCGAGAAGCGGCAGCCCGAGCCCCGCGCCGAGGGTGACGTAGGCCGCGGGCGCCAGCGCGAGCAGTTCACCCGCCTCCAGCCGCGGCACGACCAGGACGAAGGCCCCGAGCGCGGCGAGCCCAAAGAGGAGGCCACCGGCGACCGCACGCGTGAGGTCGCGCTGGACGACGCCGACGAACGCGCCACCTAGCACCAGCCCCGTCCAGTGACCCGTCGCGAGCACGAGCCCCAGGGCGGCCGCCCCTGCCGTGACCAGGAGCCGCCGGCCACGGCTGCCGGCCCGGACCGCGGCGAGTGTCCGGGAGAGGCGGCCGCGCGCCTCGTCACCCCGTGGCTGTGTGCTCATCCGCCACCCTCCCCGTTCGTTCCCTCGACGGTAATATCGGGGTCGCCGTCGACAGCCCTCGGTGCGGGCCGGTACTCCCCGTCGGCCCACAGCCGGAGTTGGTCGTCGTAGTGCTCGGAGAAGTAGGAGCCGTCGTTGCCGCCGGGCAGGACCGTCACCGTCTCGCCGTCCATCGGGTAGACGGTCCGCTGGCTGCTGCCGGCGCCGCCCTCCTTCCGGAAGTTCATTACCGTGAAGGCGCCGCCGTCGGTCGGGTATCTGGGGTAGTTCAGCGCCCCGACCTGACCGCCGAACGGGTGGTCGATAGCAGTCTGATTGTAGTCGCCGTAGGTCTCCCAGTCCGCGGCCTCGAGACGGTCGACCGCAGCCGTCACGGCGTCGCTCAGCACCGTAGCCCGGTCCCCGTCGAAGGCCTCGGCGTCCGGCGGGAGTGTGGTCAGCACCCACTCCTGGGGCCAGTACGAGCTGTCGAGGCCCAGGTCCTCGTACGCCTCGCGCCAGGTCGCCTCGCGGAACGCCTCGTAGAGGAAGGTAAAGAAGAGCGCGGCCGTCGAGTCCCGGTCGAGCCTGTAGTCCCAGTCGGCCAGCGCGTCGAGATACGGGTCGGCGGCCTCGGGGGTTTCGGTCACCTCGCGGGCCGCCAGGACGGCAGGGACGAGCCGCCGGGCCCGGACGTCGACGGTGTCGCGTTGTAACTCCTGCATGAACTCGCGGTCGACCGGTGTCCCCGACCCGACTGCGGCGTCGAGTGCCTCGTAAACCCGGGTGCCCCGAAAGCCCGAGGCGTACTCCTGGCCAATCGGGTAGACCGGGTCGTCGACCGGCCGCTGGTTCGCGGTGCCGATGTGACTGGGCTGGATGACACCGGGCTTGTCCTCGAAGGGCACGAACCCGTCCCAGGCGGACTGCCCGTAGGGCTCGAACCCCGCCCACTCGGCCTCGCCGGCCGAGCCGTCGAAGACACGGTCACCCCGAACCACATCGCCCTCGACCCGCCTGATAGGGATCTTCCCTGTCGTCCAGTAGAGGGTGTGTCCCTCGCGGTCCGCGTAGACGATACTTTGGGTTGGGGCGTCGAACAGGTCCAGGGTCTCGAGGACGTCCTCGCGGCCGGTGCTACGGCTGAGTTCGTGGACCGCCTGTGACTCGCGGGTGCCGGACAGGCCGGTCCAGGCGACGCCGACGTGACGGGACTCGCCGTCGACCTCCCGGTCGAGGAAGGCCCCGTGGACGGTCTTTTTCACCGTGACCTCGCGGTCCTCGGCGCCCGCCACCTCGACGGTCCGGGTCTCGGTGTCGAACTCGCGGAACTCGCCGTCGTAGCGGTAGCGCTCGCGGGCGTCGTCGGTCTCGTAGGTGTACAGGTCCATCACGTCCGCGCCCGTGTTCGTGAACCCCCAGGCGCCGTGGTCGTTCTCGCCGGCGACGACGAAGGGGATTCCGGGAAAGGCGACGCCGCGGACGTCCACGTCGCCGGCACTGACCCGCTGTTCGTACCAGACCGGCGGCGCCATCAGCGACAGGTGCATGTCGTTCGCGACGATGGGCTGCCCGCTCGCGGTGTGTTCGCCGGCGACGAGCCAGCTGTTCGAGCCGAGATACGGCGGCGGCTCGAAGCGGCCCAGCCAGTCGGCAAACCCGGCGTCGACGGCATCACCGACGCGGGCGTCGGCGCTCGCGTCCGCCCGGCCGGCGACGCCGGAAACCGCCCCACCGACCCGCCCCGGCCGGAGTATCGGGTAGCCGTGGTCGAACTGTGCCGGATACCGCCGGCGGTAGGTGTCGGCGTCCAGCCGCTCGCGCAACACCGCCTGCCGAAGCGTGCCGAAACTTCCGGTCAACCCCCACGAAATCTGCACACCCACGAGCAGTGAGGCGACCACACTCCACTCCCGGGGCCGGTAGCCCAGCAGCCCGAACTCCAGGGGCAGCGGCCCCTCGTCGACGTAGGCGTTGACCCCGTCGGCGAAGGCCTCGGTGGTCCGCTCGGTGTCGGTCCCCGCGATGGCCTCGGCGGAGGCCTCGGCAGCACCCAGGAAGTCCATCCGGGTGTTGAACACGTCGGAGTCGACGACCTGTTCGCCGGCAACCGCGGCGAGGGTGCCGCGCATCCGCCGACGGACGAGGTCCATCTCGAACAGCCGGTCGGCGGCCTGCGCGTAGCCGACCGCAAAGTACGCCGCCTGCTCCGTGTCGGCCTCGATATGGGGGACGTGGCGGTCGTCGTAGGTGACCGTCGCCGGGCCGTACGGGCTCTCGACGGTGTCGGGGACCCGCTCGGCGCCACTCCAGGCCTGCCCGGCAAACGGGGCGAACCGCCCGAGGAGGTCGTCGGCCGGCGAGACGGCGAGTGCGCCCGTCCCGCCGGCGACGAGCGCGCCCAACACGGCCCGCCGGGTCGTCTCGTGGTCCATCCCCTGAACCCAGGGGGTGCCGGCGCAAAAAGGTAGCCACGAACCCACACCCGCGGCGTTGTTTGTGTGGCGTGGGGTCGCTCACGGCAGGCACAGGTCCGCGAGGCCGGACTCACGCCCGGCTGAGGGGAGCAGTTACGCGGACTGTCCGGCCTGCTTGAGTCCCTGGCTCTGCACAGTTTGCGGGAGCCGGATGGTGAGTGTCGTCCCCTCGTCGGACACGCTGACCGCGGTCTCTCCGCCGACCTCCGTGACCAGCATCCGGATCATCCACACACCCGACCCCTCGCCGTGGACCAGGGGCTGCTCGTCGCCTGTCTCCAGTACCGCGGCCTCTGCGTCCGGCATTCCGGGCCCGTTGTCGGCCACCTCGACCTCGACCCAGTTTCGGTCGGCGCTGGAGACGGTTACACTGACCGCCGGCGTCTCGTCGGTACTGGCGTCGACCGCGTTCTCGATGGCCTCGTGTAGCGCGTTCTCGACGGCCGAGGGGACCTCGGCGGCCGCTGTCCCGGGCATAGTCAGGTCGATCTCCGCCTCCGGGTGGGCTGCCCGCTGTGTGTCGACAACATCGGTTATCAGCGGTTCAGCCGCCGTGGTGTGTGAGCGGATCTCCTCGGAGTTGACCGCGTGTCTGATGTGTCTCATATCGCTCGTGAGTTTCTCCCACGAGTCGAGCGCGTTCCGAACCCTGCTCAGGTGGGAGTCACGCTCCTCGGGGGTCACCGCCTCGGCGGCCCTGGAGGTCCACCCCCGGATTTTCATGATATCGTTCCGGATATTGTGTCGCAACACCCGGTGTAACACCTGTAGGTGCTGTCGCTGCTGTTTTTTGTCGGTGATATCGCGGCCCTCGACAACGACCCGCACAGTCTCGTCCTGTTCGTTGACCACAGGTTTCGCCGAGAAGTCGACCGTACTGGCTCCGTTCGCCCCCTTGACGTCGAGTTCCTCGCGGACGAACTCGCCGTCTCTGGCCCGGTCGAGTGCGTCCCCGATACGCTCCTGTGTCGTCTCGGTGTGGTTCCACACCGGGCCGGTGTCGAACCGCTGACCGACCGCTCTCTCGCGGTCGAGTCCGTAAAATTCCAGTGCCGTGTCGTTTATCTCGATGACCGTGCCGTCCGGGTGTAACAGCCCCGTCAACTGGAACGAGTTGTCCAGGAGTGACTCGTACTGACTGATGACTGTCTCCCGGCTGGCTGCGTAGTACCCGGCGGCGAACAGCATCAGCGCACCGCTGTCGGCGGCGATGAGAAGGTGGAACAGCGGCTCGTCGGCAGGCCGTCCCTCGATGATGTGTACGAGAAGTACCAGGACCTCGATACCGACCCCCGCGAGCCCGCCGAGCACCGTGTAGACGGCCACGGGCCACTCCTCGGACTCGGTGAACGCCGTCCGGCGCAGCCACAGGCCTGCGAGGGCGATGACAGCCGCCATCCCGCCGTCCAGCGCGAGGGCGGCTATCGGGCCGGATAGCTGGCCGAGTTGCCGTATCTCCAGGAGGTGATAGCTGACCGAGGCAATCAGCAGTACGCCGCCGGTCGCGGCAACCACCGACGAGCCTCGAAGCCCGCTCATTGTTCGTAATTTGGTCGCTGTATAAAAAACCCTGTGACCGGACGGTGTCGGCGCGGCGCCCCCGGCACCAGTCGCCGCGAGACGGGACGTTCCGGCGGTCGCCGGGGTTCCCGGTCGCGCGGTGGGAGCGCGAGCCGTCGGTCTGTTGTCCGCTGTTTGCCCGGCAGGCGAGCCGGTCAGGTGTGACCCGTCGGTGCTGCCGGTGTCGGCGGCTATCCGTCGGCAACCCCACAGAAGTCGATGGCCGTCGCCGCCAGCAGTTTTGTGGTGTCGACAAGCGAGTCCAACTCGACGGACTCGTCGGCGGCGTGGAGGTTGTGACCCACCGGACCGACCGTCGGGCAGGGGATGTCGTAGTAGTTGACGTAGAACCGCTCGTCCAGCCCCGCGAGCCCGCCGACAAACTGCCCCTCGGCGTCACAGACTGCCGTGGCGTGCTCGCGGGCACGGTCGACGACGGCGGCGTCGCGGTCACACTCGTGGGGTTCGGCGTTCCAGCCGAACCACTCGACGTCGGGCGGGTGCTCGGCGAGCCAGTCGTCCTCGGCGACCACGCTGTCGACGGCCGTCTCGACCTGGCTGCGGACCGCCTCGCGGGTCTCACCGGGCGGCCACCCGACCCGGCACTCGACGGTCGCCTCGGCCGGCACCGTCGACGGCCAGTCTCCGCCGGCGACGATCCCGGCGTTGAGGTTCGTCACCGCCCCCTCGGCGGCGGGGTCCTGGTTGACCGCCGGCTGGTAGTCGACCCGGGCTTTGCGCTCGCGGTCCAGTTCCTCCAGGGCGGTGACGACCCGGGCCAGCCGGTCGACCGCGTTCTCCCCATCGTAGCCGTACGCGGCGTGGGCGGCCTGCCCCTCGACGGTGACCCGGACGTACATCACGCCGCTGCTGGCGATGCCGATATCCGGAACCCCGAAGGGTTCGGGGATTATCGCGGCGTCGGGCCGGTAGCCCCGCTCGAGTGCCGCGAGCACACCGCCGGTCCCGCCGGCCTCCTCGTCGATGGTCGACTGGAGGAGTAGGTCCCCCGACAGTTCGACACCCGACTCCCGGAGCGCCCGGGCGACGAACAGATTCGCCGCGAGCCCCGCCTTCATGTCGCAGGCGCCGCGGCCGTACAGCCGGCCGTCCTCGCGGGTCGCCGCCCACGGGTCGTGGCTCCAGCCGTCGGCCTCGACCGGGACGACATCGACGTGCCCCGAGAGCCCGAGCGAGGGGCCCTCGCCCGCCCCCTCGACCCGCGCGGCGACGTTCGGGCGGCCCTCGTAGCCCACGTCGTCGTAGGTCTTGGTGTCGAAGTAGCCCGGGTGGTCACGGAACCGGTCGACGTCGGGCTCCCAGACGTCGGGCTCCAGCCCCAGCGACTCCAGTTCCTCGACGACGAGTTCCTGTGCCGGCCCCTCCTCGCCCGAGACCGACGGCGTTTCGACCAGGCGGGCGACGAGGTCGAACAGGTCCTCGCGGTGCTCCTCGATGTACGCCTGGACCGTCGCGGTGGGTCCTGCCATACCGGCAGGGCGCGCGGCAGCCACTTATACTGTCGGCACAGACGGAGCGGCCGGCACGGTTGCTCACCGCCGCGCTGGCGGCCGGTCACCCCCCGTCGGGGACGAGTAGCTCCGGGCTGTCCAGCGCGAGTTCGAACCGGTCGTCGGTCAGTGTCCGGAGGATCAGCGTCAGTTCGCCGGCGTCGGTGGCCTGTCGGAGCAGCGCCGCGGCGGCGTCGTCGCGACCGCTGTAGTAGGCCGGGACAAACACCGCCGACCCCCCGCCGGTTTCGAGGACAAACAGCAAAGCGACGTAGCGGCCGGCCGTCGAGCGCAACACCTCGTAGCGGTCGACGCCGTCGGCGAGCGCGGACTCCAGTTGCTCGAACTCGTTGTCGGGGACCAGCACGTCCAGTCCGAGGTCCTCGACGCCCCCGTCCCTGGCGGTCACGTCGCCCGTGTGAATCCGGACGGTCTCCCAGCCCGCCTCCTCGTAGGCCGTCGCCTCCGCACGCATATCCGCGAGTAGTGCGTCCCACCACTCCATCGTCGTGTCCTCGGCTGTCCCGGTCACAGCACCCACCAGCGCCGGGCCAGTCAAAAGGGTTCCCCCCTCCGGACCGGTCGGCTGACAGCCTCGTGGCCCGGAAGCCGTCTCCCGTCGTATACGCGCAGGCGCTCCGCACAGGCCCGGCGTGACAAAACCTGTCAGCAAAGATACAGTGCGGGTGGCGGCGGCCGCCAGCGGGGTCGGTTCGCTACCGACAGTTTAAGTAGCTGGACCTGACAGTATGCAGATATGCCACGGGACGAGAGCGAGAGCCAGGTCGACCGTCGGACACTTCTGAAAGCAGTCGGCGGTGCGGCCGCGACGGTATCCGTCGCCGGCTGCGGGGGGACACAGACCACGCCGACCGAGGGCGACGACGGGGGCGATACCGAGACCGAGTCCGAGATGGACACGCCGATGGACGGCGGCGACACCGAGGAGACGACGACGGAATCCGGCGGTGAGGAGGCCCTCTCCGTCGGCGCGACGCTGGGACAGCCGGACTCCGGGCTGGACCCACACGACCACGCCGAGACGCCGACGAACATCATCGTCTCGCAGGTCTACGAGGGGCTGATGGGCCGGGACAAGGAGGGCGGTGTCATCGCGAAGCTGGCCACCGAGTGGGAGCGCGTCGAGTCGGGGACGGTCCGGTTCACGCTCCGGGACGGCGTCACCTTCCACAACGGCGACCCGGTCACGGCCGAGGATGTCCGGTACAGCATCCGCCGGGTCGAACTCGAGGAGGTCGGCGGCGCACTCCCACAGGACGGTGACCTGGCAGGGAGCGGGAGTCTCGCCGGAGTCGAGGCCGGTGACGGCGAGGTGACGGTCACCTTCGACGGGCTGAACCCGATCGTGTTCGCGCTGTTTGCCACCAACGGCCAGGTCATGCAGCGGTCCTTCGTCGAGAACAACGAGAACAGCTTCATCAACCGCAACACGAACGGGACCGGCCCGTTCCGGGTGACGGGCTACCAGTCGGGCACCTCGGTCTCCTACGAGCGGAACGAGGACTACTGGGGCGAGCCGGCAACCGCCGCGGAGGCGACGATCACCGCCTCCTCGGAGTCGAGCACCAGGGTCAACCAGTTGCTCGCCGAGGAGACGGACATCGTCACGAACGTGCCGCCACAGGAGATCTCCCGGGTGGAGGGGTCGGATGTCGGGTCGGTCAGCCCGGTCCCGAGTACCCGGACCATCTTTCTGCAGATGCGGTTCGACGTCGAGCCCTTCAGCAGCCAGCAGTTCCGCCAGGCGATGAACTACGCCGTTAACGTTCAGGAGATCATCGACAACGTTCTCCAGGGGTTCGGCGAGATCACCAGCCAGCCGACCCTCTCGCAGTTCACCGGGCACAACCCCGATGTCGAGCCCTACGGCCACGACCCCGACAGGGCCGAGCAACTGGTCGAGGAGTCGGGACACGCCGGCGTCGATATCACCCTCCAGACGCCGATCGGCCGGTATCTGAAGGACGTCGAGGTTGCCCAGGCGGCGGCCAACCAGATCGACTCGCTGTCGAACGTCAACTGCGAACTCCAGCAACGCGAGTTCAACTCGCTGGTCCAGGACGTGACCGCGGAGAGTATCGAGGACCGGCCGCGATTCAATCTGCTGGGCTGGGGAAACGCGGAGTTCGACGGCTCCCAGACGATCGGCCCGCTGTTGACCAGCGACGGCCCGCTCACGGTCCTCAAAAACGACGAGGTCGACTCGCTCATCCAGCAGGCACAGAGCGAGCCGGACCCACAGGCCCGCGAGCAGACCCTCCAGGAGTGTAACCAGTTGCTGCACGACCTGGCCCCGTGGGTGTTCCTCCACCAGCAGTTCAGCGTCTACGGCACCGCAAGCGACATCCAGTGGGAGCCCCGCCCCGACGAACTCATCGACCTGTGGACCGTCTCGCAGAACTGACACAGTAGTAATGTCGCTCGGTCGACTGGCCATCACGCGGAGTTTGCAGGGGCTCGGTGTCGTCTGGGGTGTGATTACCGTGGTGTTCGCGCTCAGGTTCGTCACGCCCGGGAGTGTGATCAACGCGGTTGCGCCGCTGGACGCCACCCAGGAGACCCGGCAGGCGATCGCCGCCGAACTCGGCCTCGACCAGCCGGTCTACGTCCAGTACGGCCAGTATCTCGCCGACCTGGTGCAGGGCGACATGGGCTTTTCCTACGTCAAGGGTCTCGCGGTATCGCGGATGGTCTTCGAGCGGGTGCCGGCGACGCTCGAACTCGCCCTCGCCGCGACTGTCGTTGCTGTTGTCCTCTCGGTCCCGCTTGGCGTGTTGAGTGCCACCCGACGCAACTCCCCGGTCGACTACGGGGCGACACTGTTCTCGCTGGGGGGGATCAGCACGCCGAACTTCTGGCTGGGGATCATGCTGATCCTGGTCTTTGCGGTCCAGTTCGACGTCTTCCAGACCAGCGGCCGCGGCGTGACCTCGATTGGGGTGGCGGCCGCACTGGTCGGCCCGGAGCCGTTCGTCGGGTCGCTGCTCGAGTGGCTCTCCTACATCACCCTGCCGGCCATCGCCCTCGGGACGTACTTCATGGCGCTGGTCACCCGGCTGACCCGGTCGGGGATGCTCGACGAACTCGGGAAGTCCTACGTCAGGGCGACCCGCGCGAAGGGCGCCCCGGAGAGTCTGGTCAGATACAAACACGCGCTGCGGAACACGCTCATCCCGGTGGTCACGGTACTCGGCCTCCAGCTCGGCACCCTGATCGGCGGGGCAGTCATCACCGAGGCCGTCTTCTCGTGGCCGGGGCTGGGGACACTGGTCATCCAGAGCATCAACCTCCGTGACTGGCCGGCGCTACAGGGCTGTCTGATCGTTATCGGGACGGCCTTCGTCATCGTGAACATCATCGTCGACATCATCTACGGCTACCTCGACCCGCAGGTGGTGTACGACTGATGGTCTCCCCGCGGGTCCTCCGGAACCTGAAAAAGGAGTTCCGGAACAGCCTGCTCCCGAAGGTCGGGCTACTGCTGGTGGTCGTGATCGTTCTGGTGGCGGTGTTCGCGCCCCTGATCGCGCCACACGACCCGACCGCCCAAAACCTCAATCAGACCCAGCTCCCGCCGGTCGGGTTCAGCAAAACCGTCAACGAGACCACCGCACAGCTGGTCGACGGTGAGGTCCAGACGGTCACCAACGTGACGACCATCGACGCGGAGCTCTCCCACCCGCTGGGGACCGACGGACTCGGGCGTGATATGCTCTCGCGGGTGATGTACGGCGCCCGCACGTCGCTGTTGGTCGGCGTCCTGGGGACGGTGCTGGCGGTGGTGGTCGGTGTCCCCGTCGGGCTCGTTGCGGGGTACAGGGGTGGGACCGTCGACGACGCGCTGATGCGGGTCGCCGATGTCAGCCTCGCCTTCCCCTCGCTCGTGCTCGCGGTCGCGCTGATCGGGCTGTGGGGCCGGGCGACCGTCCCGATCCCGGACCCCTTCGTAGCGGCAGGGCTGGCGTCGGGGATGCCCCCCTCGACGACACTCCCGATAACGGTGGTGGTCGTCGTCGGGCTGGTGAACTGGGTGTGGTTCGCCCGCGTCGCCCGCGGGGAGGCGCTCTCGTTGCGCCAGCAGGAGTACGTCAAGGCTGCCCGGGCGCTGGGCGCCGGGGATACCCGGATCATCGGTCAGCACGTCCTGCCAAACGCCATCACCCCGATCATCGTGCTCGGGACGGTCCAGATCGCGGCGATCATCCTGCTCGAGAGCGCCCTGTCGTTCCTGGGATTCTCCGGGACGACCCTCTCCTGGGGGTTCGACATCTCCCAGGGCCAGGACTACGTCTCCTCGGGACAGTGGTGGATCGCGACGATGCCCGGGCTCGCGATCATGCTGTCGGTCATCGGGATCAACCTGGTCGGCGACTGGCTCCGTGACGCGCTGGACCCGGACATCGAAGGGGAGGGTGGCACATGAGCCGCGAAACCGGCATCCAGCGCCAGCCGCCGGCCGGGACGGACACACTGTTGTCCGTGCAGGGCCTCTCGACCCGGTTTTTCACCGAGGAGGGACAGGTCAACGCCGTCGAGTCCGTCTCCTTCGACGTCCGGGACAACGAGATCCTCGGTATTGTCGGCGAGTCCGGCTCGGGCAAGTCCGTGACGGCGCTGTCGCTGATCGACCTCGTGGAGTCACCCGGCCGGGTCACCGCCGGGGACGTCTGGTACCGCGACGCCGACCTCGCCGAAGAGTACCGCGGGGACGACTCGGTGGCCGTCGATGGCGACCACGTCGACCTCCGGACCGTCTCCGAGCGGGTCCGGCGGGCACTCCGCGGGCCCTCGTTTAGCATGATCTTCCAGGACCCGATGAGTAGCTTCAACCCCTCGCTGACCGTCGGCGAGCAGATCGCCGAGGCCGTCGAGGTCCAGCGCCGGGCCAGTTCCAACCCACGGTCGACCCGGTCACGGACCCAGGGGTACGGCTTTGGCCGCTTCTTTGTCGACACGCTCGTGCCCGGCCGCGGGTACGTCACCGAGCCGAGCACGGAGCGGGCGGTCGAGTTGCTCGAACAGGTCGGCATCCCCGACCCCGTCGAGCGCGCCGAGGAGTACCCCAGCCAGTTCTCCGGCGGGATGCTCCAGCGGGCGATGATCGCCCAGGCACTGGCCGGCGAGCCCGACCTGCTGGTCGCCGACGAGCCGACGACGGCGCTGGACGTCACCATCCAGGCGCAGATCCTGAATCTCCTCCGGGACATCCAGACCGACCGGGGTATGAGTATCGTCCTGATCACCCACGACCTCGGGGTGATCGCCAGGATGTGTGACCGGGTCTGTGTGATGTACGCCGGCGAGGTCGTCGAGCGGGGCAGCCTGGACGACGTCTTCGACAGCCCGGTCCACCCCTACACCCAGGGGTTGCTGGGGTCGGTCCCGGACCTGCAGGACCCACAGCCGCGGCTCCAGCCCATCGAGGGCAACGTCCCGAGCCTGGTCGACGAGGAGATGGGTGACCGGTGTTACTTCGCCGACCGGTGCCCGAAGGCCATGGAGTCCT
>CAZQZE010000002.1:0-31046 GCA_964597715.1 uncultured Halobacteriales archaeon | reverse complement strand
ACATGACCTTCGCGATGATGTTCATGGCCGCCTACGACCTCTCGAAACGGCACGAGGAGCTGGAACCGGGGCTGTACAGCGTCCCCGACCGGGTCGACCGGACGGTCGCCGAGCGCAAGCTGGCGACGCTGGGGGCCGACATCGACGAGGCGACCGACAGCCAGCAGGCCTACGTCGAGGACTGGCGCCACGGCGACAGCAACTTCTGAGGCCGCCGACCGACACCCGCCGGCGGCCCCGTCCCGGCGGTCGGGCGGCTCCGCCGGCCCGGTGTGCGCTGTGACACCGCCTGACAACCCGTTCGGCCGGGCCACGAAGTATCGGCTCCCGTACATTAGCGCTCCGGCGGTGGGTGCGACACGCGGGCGATAACTCACAGGGGACGGGTAGGCGGCGGCCTTGCGGGAGTAGCAATATATATGTACGATCCACGACACTGTTCGCGCATGGTATCTCGTCGGGACGTACTGAAAGCAAGCGGTGTCGGGTTGACCGCTGGACTGGCCGGTTGCTCGGGCGGGCGTGGGACCGACGACGAGGGGGGGGACACGACCACTCCGGGGGGCGACGACACCGGGGGTGACGAGGACACCAGGACGCCGATGCCGGGTGCCGACCTGAACGTGGGCGCCATCTACGCCCGCGGTGGGCTCGGCGACCAGTCGTTCAGCGACGCGGCCAACCGTGGTGTCCAGCGCGCGGCCGAGGAGTTCGGCGTTAGCTTCGAGAACGCCGAGCCACAGAGCACACAGGAGTTCAACTCCTTCCAGGAGCGGTTCGCGCGGTCGACCGACCCCGAGTACGACCTCATCGTCTGTGTCGGGTTCGAGCACGTCTCGCCGCTGCAGGACAACGCGAACACCTACGCCGACCAGCGGTGGGCACAGTTAGACGCCGTCGTCGACCGGCCAAACGTCGAGAGCTGGGTCTACGCCGAGGAGCAGGGCTCCTATCTCGTCGGACAGGCGGCGGCACAGCTCTCGACCATGGAGTTCGACGCTGGGCCGGGGGCGACCGACCCCTCGAACACGGTGCTCGGGTTCGTCGGCGGCGCACAGGCGCCGGTCGTGCAGGCCTTCGAGGCCGGCTACCGCGCCGGCGCGAAGTCCGTCGACTCCGCCTTCGACGTCCGTGCCAGCTACGTCGGTGACTTCTCCAGCCCCGGGGCGGCGGAGGAGACCGCACAGTCGATGATCGACGAGGGGGCCGACGTGCTGTACCACGGCGCCGGTGCGGGCGGTGTCGGGGTCTTCCGGGCCGCCCAGAACAACGGCGTACTCGCCTTTGGGGCGGACAGTCGCCAGTCCGAGACCGTCCCGGACTTTGCTGACGTCATCCTCGGCTCGATGATCAAGGGTGTCGAGACCAGCGCGTTCCGGGCGGTCCAGCACGTCGTCGAGGACAACTTCCAGGGTGGCAACGTCTTCGAACTCGGCGCCGGCGAGGGCGGGTTCGAACTCGTCTGGAGTGACACCGCCGGCAGTGACGTGCCACAGGCGGTCAAAGACGCCGTCACCGACACCAAAGAGGAGATTGCCGCGGGCGACGTCGATGTGCCGTCGACACCCTGACCGGCACGGCTGTCGCTCGGCCTGACCGCCCGGCTCGCGCTACCCGGCCAACGACTCACCAACAATGGACACGGCAGTCAGTCTGACAGGCATCACCAAGCGGTTCGACGACGTTGTCGCCAACGACGAGGTGGATATGCGGGTCGAGCGTGGGACCGTGCACGCGCTGCTGGGCGAGAACGGCGCGGGCAAGACCACGCTGATGAACGTCCTCTACGGGCTGTACAGGCCGACCGCCGGCGAGGTTCGCGTCGACGGCGACCCGGCCGAGTTCGACTCCCCACAGGACGCCATCGCGGCCGGCGTCGGGATGATCCACCAGCACTTCATGCTGGTGGAGCCGATGACCGTCCGCGAGAACATCGCGCTGGGCTGGGAGCCGGTCACACACGGCGGCCTGAGGACCGACGACGCCCGCATCGACACCGAGGTGCGCGACCTCAGCGAGCGCTACGGGCTGGGGCTGGCTGGTGACCTCGACACCCCGGTCGAACAACTCAGCATGGGTGCCCGCCAGCGCGTCGAGGTGCTGAAGGCGCTGTACCGGGGGGCCGACGTGTTCATCTTCGACGAACCGACCGCCGTCCTCACCCCCCAGGAGGTCGAGGAGCTGTTCGACATCTTCGGCCAGTTGACCGCACAGGACAAGACGATTATCTTCATCACCCACAAGCTCGGGGAGGCGCTGACCGCGGCCGACGAGATAACCGTCCTGCGGGACGGCGAGCGCGTCGAAACCGTCGACGCTGCCGGCACGACACGCGAGCAACTGGCCGAGCTGATGGTCGGCCGGGAGGTGTTGCTGGAGGTCGACCGTGCGGCCCGCGGCGCCAGCGGCGACGACACCCGGCTGTCGGTCGGGAACCTCGCCGTCACGGACGACCGCGGCGAGCCGGCGGTCCACGGGGTCGACCTCTCGGTCCGCGGCGGCGAGGTCGTCGGTATCGCCGGTGTCGACGGCAACGGGCAGGAGCCGCTCGTCGAGGCCATCACGGGGGTGCGTGACGCCGACACCGGGACAGTCCGGTTCGACGGCGAGGAGGTGACCGACCTGTCCCGCCGGGAGCGACTGGACAGGGGGCTAGCACACGTCCCCGGTGACCGCCAGGAGCAGGCGCTGGTGATGGGGTTCGACCTCGTGCAAAACGCGATCCTCGGGAGTCAGCACCGCCCCCCGTTCGGGCGACGGGGCCGCATCGACTGGGGGGCCGCCCGCGAACACGCCGAGGCGGTCATCGAGGAGTACGACGTGCGCCCGCCGGACCCGGACCTGCCGGCCCGGTCGCTGTCCGGGGGGAACCAGCAGAAGTTCGTCGTCGGCCGGGAGCTCTCGCGCGAGCCTGACGTTGTGGTCGCGGCCCACCCCACCCGCGGGGTCGACATCGGGAGCAAGGAGTTTATTCACGAACGGCTGCTCGCGATGCGCGAGCGGGGTGCCGCCGTCCTCGTGGTGTCGGCGTCACTCGACGAGGTGGTCCAGCTCTCGGACCGTATCGCCGTCATGTACGAGGGGGCGTTCGTCGATGTCGTCCCGGGCGACGCGGCGACCGAGGAACAGCTCGGGCTGTTGATGGCCGGCGAGCAGCCGGACGACCCGGTTCCGACGGGGGCCGAGCGGTGAGCCGGGCGCTCCCGGAGGGGCTGCGCCGCACACTCCGACGGGTCGCCGGGCTCTCGGCCGTCGAGCGGGTGCTGGTGAGCGGCGCGGCCGTCGTCGTGGCGCTGCTGGTTGGCGCGGTCATGTTGCTCGGCTCGGGCTACATCACGAGCTGTCGCGAGCCGGCGCTGTTGCTCGCCGGCGCGAGCTTCTGTTTCGACCCCGTGGAGGTGTATGCGGCGATGTACCAGGGGGCGTTCGGGACACCGGTCAACCAGGCGCTGACCCTCCAGCGGACGACACTGCTCATCTTCACCGGGCTGGCCTTTGCTATCCCCTACCGCGCCGGACTGTTCAACATCGGCGCCCAGGGGCAGTTCGTGCTCGCGGCGCTCGCCACGACGGTCAGCCTGCTCGCCGTCGGCCCGCTGGTCTCCGGCCCGGCCGCCACGGCGGTGCTGGTCCCGGTCGGGTTACTCGTCGGAGCCGTCGTCGGCGGGCTCTACGGGCTGTTACCGGGGGTCCTGAAGACACGGTACGGCACGAACGAGGTTATCTCGACACTCCTGTTGAACTTCATCGCCACCGGGGTCGCCGTTGTCGTGGTCAAGCGGGCGTTCGACGACCCGGGGATTCAGGGGACGGTCACCCGGTCGATCCCCGAGGCTGCCACGCTGCGGCCGTGGCTGTTTCCCGCGGGCACCCGCTTTTCGGTGCCGGTGCTCGTGGCGACCCTCCTGCTCGTTGGGGGGTTCTGGTGGCTGCTCAACCGGACGACACTCGGCTACGACATCCGCGTGCTGGGGCGCCAGCAGGCGGCGGCTGTCTTTGGCGGCGTCAACGACGACCGGGTGACAGTGCTGTCGATGGTGGTCGCGGGCGCCGTTGCCGGCCTCGGCGGGGGGTTGTACGTGATGATGGTCGTGGGGCGGTGGCAGGTCGGCCTGCCGGCACTGGGGTTCGACGGGATCGCCGTCTCCGTCCTCGCCGGCAACAGCCCGGTCGGGCTGGTCCCCGCCGGACTGTTGTTCGGCGCACTCCAGAGCGGCGGGCTCGCGGTCAACTTCCAGCTCGGCATCCCGAGAGAGCTCGTGGAGGTGTTGCGGGGGCTGGTCATCCTGCTGGTGGCGACGCCGGAGCTGTTCCGGCTCGTGGGACGCCGGCTCCGGCGCCAGGGTCGCCTGCGCCCCGCCGGGGGTGAGTCCGGATGAGCGCGACCGCAGCCGCCCGCCGGTGGGTACTCGCCGGCGCACTCGTCCTGACCGTCCTGGCCGGTTTGCGGCTCGTTGTGCCCGTCGGGTCGGTCCCCGGGCGGATGCTCGGGTCGGTCCTCGACGTCGGCTACGCGAGTTCGGTCCTGCGGCTGACCGTTCCGGTCGCCTTTGCCGCGCTCGGCGGTATCTTCGCGGAACGGGCCGGCGTCATCAACATCGGCATCGAGGGGTTTCTGATCGTCTCGGCGCTGACGACTGTCATCCTCGCCCGCCGGCTGCCGTGGGCGGGTATCACCGGGCCGACGGCTCTCTGGCTCGCCTTTCTGGGCGGGGTGCTGGTCAGTGTGGCCGTCGCAGCGGTGTTTGCCGTCCTGGTCGTGCGGTACCGCTCGAACCAGGTCATCGCCGGGCTGGCGGTGTGGCTGATCGCGCTGGGGCTCGCCCCGTTCATCACCCTCACGCTGTTCGACAGCTCCAGCCCGACGATCGATACCTTCGGCACCTGGGCTGTCCCCCTGCTCTCTGAGCTCCCCGTCGTCGGGCCGGTGTTGTTCGACGCCTCGCCAACCGTCTATATGCTGCTCGTCGCGACACCGCTTGCCTGGTACGCGCTGCGGTACACACGGCTCGGCCGGCGGATCCGGGCGTGTGGCGAGAACCCGAAGGCGCTGGCGACGGGCGGTGTCAGCGTCTCCCGGGTCCGGTACGCCGGTGTCCTCATCTCGGGTGTGCTGGCCGGTATCGGCGGCGCCGGATTCACCGTCGGACAGGTCGGGACGTTCGTCGCCGTCGGCCAGACCAGTATCAACGGCCGCGGCTTTCTGGGCATCGTCGCCTACCTGTTTGGCAACTACAACCCCTTTGCGGCCGTCGGCGGGGCGATGCTGTTTGCCGGCTTTGACTCCCTGCAACTGCGCCTCCAGCAGATCGGCGCGCTCGACGTCCCCGCCGAACTGTTCGGGATCCTCCCGTTCGTCGTCGTCCTCGTCACCATCACACTCGTCCGGCAGACCCGGGTCCCGGCGGCGCTCGGCGAGCCCTACGAGAGCGAGGAGTGAGCAACGGCGTCGACAGGGGCCTACACCTGCGGGGCCGGAACGTCCGCCGCGGCCGCCTCGCGCCACGACCGGGTCGGCTCCCAGTCGAGCAGGCTCCGGGCCTTCCCGGTGTCGTAGGCGGCGGCGTCACCCGTCACCGCACAGTCGGCCGGCAGGTCGCCGTAAACCGTCTCGACCAACTCGGTGAGCGGCCGGCCCAGCGCGTTGTCCGGGCCGGCACAGTTAAACGCCTCGTGACCGCTCACATCCGCCGTCAGGGCCGCCTCGACCATGTCGACGACATCCCGGACGTCGACGTAGGACCAGAAGTTGCCCGCCCCGGCCGCCAGGTCCTCGACGTAGCGCTCGGCCCGACAGGGGTACTCGCCGGGTTCCTGGACCCAGGTCGGCCGCAGCGAGAGGACGGGTACCTCGTCCCGGCGGGCGACAGTCGCGCCGACCTCCTCGGTGACGACCTTCGAGAGGCCGTAGGGGTCCTCCGGGCGCAGCGGGTGCTCCTCGGTGACCGGCAGCGTCTCCGGGAGCGGCGTCTCTTCGGCGAAAAAGAAGCCGTAGGCACCGTCCGAGGAGGCCTGCACCACGCGGGCGCCGACCCGGCCGGCCGCCGTGAGGACCGCGTGGGCCGCAAGCGTGTTGTTGCGGTAGAGGTCGACGCCGGGGTGTCGGCCTGCGACGGGGATGGCCGCCCAGTGGACGACGGCGTCGGGTTCCAGAGTCGTGAACACGTCGAAGACACCGCCGGCGTCGGTCAGGTCGAGCGCCAGGTAGTCGACTTCGGGGTGCCCCTCCCCTTCCTCCGGCAGCGCCCGGTCGAGGCAGGTGACTGCGTGGTCGCCGGCGAGGCGGTCGACGACCCAGCGTCCCGTCTGCCCGCGCCCGCCGGTCACGGTAATATCCATGCGTCAACCCGCAGGGCGACCGGATTAAGCCTGGCGTCTACAGCGTCGCCACCGCCTCCAGCGCGAGTTCGATCGCGCGGCCGACGTTGTTTTTGGCCTTCTCGGGCAGTTCGTCCTCGTCGGTCTCGCCCTTCTGGGTGCCGGTGACGAGGTTCCCGTCGACGGTACAGATAGCGCCCGCAGCCAGCCCCTTTCGCCGGGCCAGCGTGAAGATGGCCGCGGCCTCCATCTCGACGGCCGCCAACCCGGCGTCCTCCCACCGGGAGACGTACTCCTCGGTCTCGGCGTAGAAGGCGTCGTCGGTGGCCACGGGCCCGACCCGGACGGTTTCGTCGTTGTTCTGGGCGGCAGTCACGAGCGCCGCCAGTGTCTCGTAGTCGGGGACCGCGGGGACCGCGGCGTCCTCGTACCGTTTCGTGGTGCCCTCGTCCTTTGCGGCGCCGTTTGCGACCACCATGTCGCCCACCTCGATGTCGGCCTGGAGGGCCCCGCAGGTGCCCACGCGGACGAACCGCTCGACGCCGACCGTCGCCATCTCCTCGACCGCGATAGCCGTCGACGGCGCGCCGATCCCCGTCGAGCACACTGTGACCGGCCGCCCCTCGTAGGTGGCGTTGACGAGCTTGTACTCGCGGTTGTGTGCCACGGTCTCGGCGTCGGCACAGCGGTCGGCGATCCGGTCGACCCGGCCGGGGTCCCCCGGGACGAGCGCAACGTCGGCCAGCTCGCCCTCCTCGACAAGCAGGTGTGGCTGTTTCGCCATACCCGTCGTTGGCCCGGCGCTACTAAAAGTCAGCCGTCACGCGCCCGCGGCCCGCAGCATCCGGCCTGTGGCACGGCGCCGGCGGTGTCTCACCCGCGCTCAGACCCCGAGGAAGGTGATGAACAGGTTGTTCATCGCCGGCCCGAGCCCGACGGCGATAACGACGGCAAAGAGGAGATTACCGCGGACGGGCTCCTCGCGGACGTAGTCGGCGAAGGCGACGACGATGAGGGCGGCGACGACCAGCTTCACGACCACGAACAGCCAGCCGGTGCCGAGGGCGGACTCGGTCGGGAGTGTCCCGGCAAACTCCATGATCCGGGCCGGGACCAGCGAGCGTTCGGTCGTCCCGAAGACGTCGACGGCAACCGCCGTCGAGACCCCGTCGAGCAGGTGGGCAAAGAGCACCAACCCCCCGACCAGCCGGGCCTCGGCGAGCACCCACGCCCGCCAGGCCCCGATGAGCACGTAGACGACGAACGTCAACGCGGCGGTGCCGATGAGTGTCACCAGCGGGACGACCGGCCGTGGCGACAGGGCCGGCGACAGCGACTGCCAGACGAGCAACCCGACTAACGCGATGAGCACGCCCGTGCCGACGACCCCGAGATACCGCGTCGCCAGCCGCTCACCCCCCCGGGCCGTGCCGACCACCACCGCCACCAGCCAGACCACACCCATGACCACGAAGGTGGTGACGTACACCGCCGGTGCGGCAAACAGCGGCTCGGCCCAGGCGGGGTAGACCTGCTCTCCGACGGTGCCGAGCTGGTAGAACACGTGTAACGCGGCCCCGCTGGCAACCCAGGGAACAAAGGCAAACACCGTCCGCTGGGTCAGCGGCGGGCGCGTCGCGTACAGCAGCGTCACGACGGTCACCAGCCCGGCCAGCAACACAAGCAGATACAGCAGCGAGGGCACCTCGAACCCGCTGAACGGGACCTGCATACCAGATGTGTGATACGGTGCGCGCAAAACCCTGTCGGTCACCCCCGGCGGCGTCCCCTTTGCCTGCTGTGAGGGCTGGCCCGCCTCTGTCACCGGGTGTTTTGCTTCCCCCCGACGTTGAGGGCACATGGGCGAGACTGACAGCACCGCAGACGACGCGGACGTCCCGGCACGCATCGAGCACACCGTCCTCGGACCGACGACCACCGCGGCCGACGTCCGCGAGGCCGTCACGACCGCCGCCGACCTGGGGATGCGGGCCTGTGTGCCGCCGCGGTACGTCCCCACCGCCGTCGGGACGGCCCCGGCGGTAGAGACCGTCACCGTCGTCGGCTTCCCACACGGTCACCATCAGCCTGCGGTAAAGGCCAGTGAGGCCAGGCGGGCCGTGGCCGACGGCGCCAGCGAGGTCGATACCGTCGCCGCGCTCGGCCCCCTCCTGGCCGGCGAGGAGGGGGCAACCCGGGCCGACATCGAGGCCGTCGTCGACGCGGTGGACGTCCCGGTGAAGGCTATCGTGGAGGCACCGCTGCTGGAGGAGGGGCAACTCCGGCGGGCGTGTGCGGCCGCCCGCGACGCCGGCGCGGCCTTCCTGAAGACCGCGACCGGCTTCTCTGAGGGCGGGGCGACCGTCGCCGACGTCGAGGTGATGAGCGAGTTCCTCCCGGTAAAGGCAAGCGGCGGCGTCGGCTCCTGGCCGACCGCACGGGCGATGTTCGAGGCCGGCGCCGAGCGGGTCGGCGCCTCCAGCGGCGGTGTCATCGCACAGGAGTACCTGGACGCGACGGAGGCCGGGGAGGGGTGACCCGCAGGCTCACCCGGCGGTGAGAGACGAGGCGGTGTCCGTTCCGGACGCGATGGCGCTGCCGTTGGTCCGCTCGACGACGTACCGGCGGTCGACCTGGCTGGCGACGAGGTCAGCGGCGGTCCCGTCACCGTCCCGCAGTAGCGGGGCACCCCGGACAGGGACGTCGGCCCGGTAGTTGTCGATGGCGCCGGAGAGGTCGAGGCCGACACCTCTGGCGCGGTTGCGCTCGCGCAGGGCCGTCCCCGTCACCCTGCGTTCGCTCCTCGTCGCGACGAGTTCGATGTTCTGCAGCGAGCCGGTGGTACTGGTGGGGAAGCTGTACACCTGCCCGAACACCCGGTCCATGGTCCGGTACTCCGCGCGGTAGAAGGTCGATGCCGGGCCGTCGGTGGCGGAGATGAGGTTTGCGACGACGGCGCCGTCCTCGGCGAGCCTGCGCTCGACCAGGCGCATGAACTCGACGGTCGTGAGGTGGTATGGGACCTCGTCGGCCCGGTAGGCGTCGAGCACGATGACGTCGTAGGTCCGGTTTGTCTCCCGGAGATACCGCCGGCCGTCGGTCCTGTGGACCGTCAGCCGCGGCGAGTCGGGAACCCGAAAGTACTCCCGTGCGGTCTCGACGACGGCCGGGTCCAGTTCGACGACGTCGACGGTCGCGTCGGGGTACTCCGCGAGATAGCGCTTTGGCCCCGAGAACCCGCCGCCGCCGACAAACAGCACCCGGTCGACGGCCGGGTCCTCCCGTATCAGGTGTGGCAGGTGGAAGTAGCGGGTGTACTCGAAGACGTAGCGGTCGGGGTCGGAGACGTCCATCGCGCTGTGTGGCGCACCGTCCAGGTAGAGCGTCCGGACCTCCCCCTCCTGGGTGACCTGGAGTTGCTGGTACTCGGTCTGGGTCTGGTAGACAACACTGCCGCCGACGGGTGTGGCGCCGACGAACCCGAAGGCGACGACGAGGAGGAGGGCGACCGGCAGCGCCCGCGAGAGCGCGCGACCGTAGCGGTCGACCCGGCCGGTCGGTCGGTCGTCGACGCCTCGGTGTGCCGTCAGCAGGGCCGCCGCGCCGACCAACACCAGCCCACAGACCAACTCCGCCCCGGCGATGCCGAGTTCGGGTAACAGCAGGAAGGTCGTCCCGAAGGCGCCAACCAGCGACCCGGCGGTCCCCAGCGCGTAGACGTGCCCGGAGGCGTCGCCCGGGCCGTTGCTGTCCATCAGCTCCGCGCCGTAAGGGCTGATGAACCCGAGCAGGACCGTCGGCGGGCCAAAGAGGACGGTCACCGGCAGCAGCGGCGCGAAGCGGTCCGGGAGCGGGAGTGTGGCGAGCCAGCCAACGACCGGCTGGGCGGCAACCATGACCAGCGCGACGTAGGCGGCGGCGACGAGCAACAGCGAGACCAGTGACCCCCGGCTGGCCCCCTCGGCGGCCCGCCGGCCGGCCAGCCAGTAGCCGGCCGCCAGTGCCGCCAGGAAGACGCCGATCACCGACCCCCAGGTGAAGACACTGCTTCCGAAGGTTGGCGCGAGCAGACGGCCGGCGAGGATCTCTAGACCCATGCTGGAGACGCCGGAGGCGAACACCGCGGCGCCGAGTGCGGTGACCCGCACGCCGGCGGCGGAGGGGCGGACGCGCACGCCGACGTTCGGGCGGCGAGCGTGTTAACCCTACCGTCGGCGGCGTCCGGGGACGGTCCGCCGGACCGGGGACGGCCCGCGAGCGGCCTGGTCGCTCCCGCCGGGTGGCAGGCTCACCACGAACGTTGCCGGGGTCGCACTCGGGGACAGGGTGACGGTCGGCGCCGGCACCGAGGCGGCGGGCGTCTGGGAGGGGTGACGAGACGTCCAGCCCGCGGGGGACTCCCCGTCACAGTCCGTCGCGCTTTTGCCCGCGGATACCCTACTGTCAGTATGGCGCGGTACCACATCGAGACCTACGGGTGCACCTCCAACAGGGGTGAGGCCCGCGAGATCGAGCGGTCACTCCGCGAGGGTGGCCACCGGCCTGCCCCCGACCCCGAGGTGGCCGACGTGGCCATCCTCAACACCTGTACGGTCCTCGAGAAGACCGAGCGTAACATGCTCGCCCGGGCCCGTGAACTCGACGCCGAGACGCCCGCCGACCTCGTTGTCACGGGGTGTATGGCGCTGGCCCAGGGCGAGGCCTTCGAGGAGGCAAGCGTCGACGCCGAACTCCTCCACTGGGACGACGTCCCCGAGTACGTGCTCAACGGGGAGTGCCCGACGGTTACGGCCGACACCGAACCCGTGCTGGACGGTGTGGTGGGTATCCTCCCCATCGCCCGGGGCTGTATGAGCGACTGTTCGTACTGTATCACCAAGCAGGCAACCGGGCGGATCGACTCCCCGTCGGTCGAGACAAACGTCGAGAAGGCCCGTGCGCTCGTCCACGCCGGCGCGAGAGAGATCCGCGTCACCGGCCAGGACACCGGCGTCTACGGCTGGGACCGCAACCAGGGCGAGAGTCTCCTGCCCGAGTTGCTCGACCGGGTCTGCGACATCGACGGCGACTTTCGCGTCCGGGTCGGGATGGCGAACCCCGCCGGTGTCCACGGCGTCCGCGAGGAACTGGCAGCGGTCTTTGCCGACAACGACGAACTCTACAATTTCCTGCACGCGCCGGTCCAGTCCGGCAGCGACGAGGTGTTGCGGGAGATGCGCCGTCAACACGCCGTCGAGGAGTACGTCGAGGTTGTCGAGACCTTCGACGAGTCGCTGGAGTACTGGACGCTCTCGACGGATTTCATCGTCGGCTTCCCGACCGAGACCGACCGCGACCACGAGCAGAGTCTCGCCCTGCTCCGGGAGACCCGCCCGGAGAAGATCAACGTCACCCGCTTCTCGAAGCGTCCCAACACCGACGCCGCCGACATGAAGGGGCTGGGTGGCCAGACAAAGAAGGACCGCTCCTCGGAGATGGTCGAGATAAAGATGGACGTCGTCGGCGCGGCCCACGAGGAGATGGTGGGCCAGGAGAGCGAGGTGCTGGTCGTCGAGGACGGCACCGACGACTCGATGGTCGGCTACGACTCCGCCTACCGGCAGGTCGCCGTTCCCGGAGCCGAGACCCAGGGCGTGGAACTCGGCGACGTCGTGACCGCGAGGATAACCGGCCACAACACGGTGTACGCGCTGGGCGAGCTGGTGTAGTGTGTCCCGGGCGGGTCGGCGCGGCCGCTACTCGGTCACCGGTCCCCGGTCGGGCAGCCGGACGGTGGCAGTCGTCCCGTCCGCCCCACACTCGAACTGCAGGTCGGCGCCGAGCAGTTCCGTCCCCCAGCGGACGACCCAGAGCCCGAGCCCGCTGCCGTGCTGGAGGTCGGTCTCCTCGTCGCCGGTGAGTGTCTCCAACTCCTGCTGTGGGATACCCGGACCCGAGTCGGTGACGGTGAGGACCGCGCCCCGGTCGGTCCCCACACCCTCGCCGCCGTCCCGGTGAAGCCGGCGCACACTCACCGTCACCGACGGCTCGGGTCCGGCGTGCTCGCAGGCGTTCTCGAGGAGTTCCTCCAGGACGGCCGCGAGCGGCGCACGGTTGGTCGTCACCGTCACCTCGGGGCCGTCGACGGCGAGTGTCGCCGCCGGGTAGTCCGCTCCGAGGGCCTCAACGGTGTCGCCGGCGAGGGTGTCGAGGTCGACGGGGCTCGGCTCGGCGTTGGCCTGCTTGACCGTCTGTTCGACCAGCCGGGCCTTCTCACCGGTGGCAACCAGCCCGTCGAGTGCCGCCTTCGCCTCCGCCAGCATCTCCTGTACCCGGCCGTCGTCCACCCGGTCGGCCGACACCTCGACGTACCCGAGCGCAACCGAGAGGCTGTTACGGAGGTTGTGCCGGAGGACGCGGTTGAGCACCGAGAGCCGCTGCTCGCGGCGGACAGCCTCGGTGACCTCCTGGAACACCAGCGTGTAGCCGACGTGACCACCCCCCGAGTCGTCGAGACGGGCCGGTGTGACGCGAAACTCCCGGGTCGCGGCGTTCCGGGACAGCGAGAGTCGCTGTGGGTCACCCTCCGGGTCGACCTCGGCGTCGAGTGCGTCCGCGACGTGGCGGGTCCGGGCCGTCTCGAGCCCGCCGGGGAACAGCGTCCCCGCGGCGTCGTTGGCGTCGACCACCCGGCCGCTGTCGTCGAGGACGACCACCGGTGTCCCGAGCGCGTCGATGGCCGACCGCTCGGCGGCCCGCCGCGTCGCTGGGAGATACTCGAACATGTCGTTGCCGACAAAGGCGTACGTGTCGAGCGCGACGTGGGGGAGAAAGAGGAGCGGCGTGAGGTTGAGCGCGGGCTCGGGGCTGAGCTTGAGCAGCCAGACCACCACACCAAACCCGGGGGGGAGGGCGCTCGCCCCGACCGCGAAGGCCTCCCGACGGTACAGCGGCCCGTAGCTGAGCACCGTCTCAAACAGCAGGATAGTGCCCGCCCCGACGGTAACAATATTGAGCGTCGCGCCGACAAAGGCCCAGGGGCCAAAGTCGTAGACCGCACCGGTCGCCCCGAAGGCCGTCTCGGCCGCGAACCCCGACCAGAACAGCCCGTGAGCGGGGTTCGTGACGAGCACGACCGCCGTCAGCACCGCCAGGCCGACCAGCAGCCGAAACCACCAGGAGTCGAGCCCATCGCCACGGCCGGTGTAGGCCAGCGCGAACCCGAGGAAGGGGACACCCAGCCAGAACAGCATGCCGACGGTCAGGACCTCGAACAGCCACCGGAGCCCGCCGGCGCCGGCCGGGACCACCAGCCCGGCCGCGTAGGCCGTACACATCACGGTCTGGATGGCGATGACGAGCAGGAACCACCGTGCCCCCGGCCGGTCACGGAGTGGATACAGCTGGGCGAGTAGGTAGACGGAGCCGAGCGCGGCCGAAAGCGACCCCAGCACCGGCCACGACAAGGGGTTCACCCCCGTGATTCGGGCTCGAAGTCACTTTACCGTGGTGGCTCTCTCGGCCGTGAACCCGGCTGAGGGTCGGGTCGCCAGGACCGGCGGCTCAGGCATCGGTGCCGTCGTCCTCGACCAGTCGGTCGACGTTAGCGTCGTCCTTCCACTCGCCCAGCTCCTTCGGGTCGACGTGGACGAACACGTCGTCGACCGCCGGAAGCTCGCCGATCCGGTTGGCGATGTCGGTCTCGATGTCGTGGGCCTCCCTGAGGGTGCGGTCGCCGGACACCTCGACGTGGAGGCTGACGTCGATCTCCGGGCCGACGTAGTGGGCGATCACCTCGTGGGCGCCCTCGACGTCCTCGTGGACGAGCGCGCGCTCGACGATCTCCGTCCGCAGGTCCTCCGGCGGGGCCGCCCCGACCAGGTAGCCGACGTTGTTCCGGACCACCTCGACACCGGTGTAGAGGATGCCGACAGCGACGACGCCGGCGGCGAGCGGGTCGAGCACCGGATAACCCAGGCCGGCCCCGAGGACGCCGGCGAGCGCCGCGCCCGCGGTGAGGATATCGTTACGGTTGTCCAGCGCCGTCGCCACCAGCGCCGGCGAGCGGTTCCGGGTGCCGGCTCGCAGACAGTAGCGGTAGAGTAGATACTTTATGAGGGCACCGCCGACGAGAACCGCCGCCGCTACGGGGCTCTGGCTGACCGTCACACGCTCCTGGAGGACGGCCGACCCCGCCTGCCAGAGCACAGCCCCGCCGGCGGCAAAGATACCGAGTGCGACGAACAGTGAGACGAAGGGTTCGATCCGCTCGTGGCCGTGTGGGTGCTCGAAGTCCGGCGGGCGGGTCGTGAGGTACAGCCCCGCGACGACCACGAGGCTATAGACGGTGTCGGCGAGACTGTTGACGGCCTCGGAGCCGACCGCGAGGCTCCCGGTTTCGAGGAAGACACCGCCTTTCGCGACGAACAGCAGGGCGTTGACCCCCAGGACGAGGAGGCCGACCCGCCGGAGTGCGGTCCGTCGCGACATCACCCGTTGGTTCGCCCCGGCCGGTCAAAGCCGCTTCGTTCGGCCGGCTGTCGCCTGTCCTTCCCCGCTCAAGTGGACGCCCTGTGTCAGCGCTCGACCCGGAGCGCCCCCGCTCCGGGGTCGGTCACACCCGCCTGTGTGGCGAGTGCCTCCCGGAGCCGGTCGTAGGTCTCGGCGACAGCCTCGACGACCACCTTCGTGTCGCCGATGACGGGCATGAAGTTGGTGTCCCCGCCCCAGCGGGGGACAACGTGGGCGTGGAGGTGGTCGCCGATAGAGCCCCCGGCGGCCGCGCCGCCGAGGTTGTAGCCGACGTTGTACCCGTCGGGCGCGAGTGCGTCGTCCATCGCGTCGATGAGCCGCTGGACCAGCCGTTCCTTCGCGAGCAGTGAGGCGTCGTCCAGGTCACGGTAGTCACCGGTGTGCTGGTGTGGGATGACCATCGTGTGCCCGGGGTTGTAGGGATAGTTGTTCAGGAGCACGTAGGCGTCCTCGCCGCGTGCGAGCAGGCTGTACTCCCGGTCGGCGTCCCGGTCGGGGATCGCACAGAAAGCACACCCCTCGAACTCCGCGTTCCGGTCCGAGCGCTCGACCCAGTCGATGCGCCACGGGGCGAAGACCTGGTCCATGTTCCTGCATGTGTGGCCAGCGTCTTACGCTTCACCCTCGGCGTGTGCCCGCCACCGCGGGCCACGAACGCGGCGGTGAGGACGGGAACCGTCAACAACACCCGCCTGTCCACGCATTCGGGGCTGCCACGCGTCCAATAAATATTTACTTATCTAAATCAGACTTGTATAGCGTGCAAGTGACTGTGACACCTCGGAGCGAGGGCATATGACCGAGGAGCGCGAGGCGGCGTCGGGGCCGGGAACAGAGGCGGCGAGAGGGCCGGAACCGCCCGACGGGGAGCCGGTTGCACACGCTGTCGGCGTCGGGCCGGGACCGGGACAGTTGACCGGGCGTGCCCGGTCACTGCTGTCAGGCGCCGACGTCGTCGTCGGGTTCGAGAGTGTCGTCGACCTGGTCCGGGAGGCCACCGACGCGACGACACTCACCTGTGGGTACAAGGACGAGGCGGCGGCGCTCGGACGGTTCGCCGACCGCGTGGCGTCGGGGGCGAACGGGGTTGCCGTGCTGATGGGCGACCCCAACGTCTCGGGCTACCAGTTTCTCGGGAAGGTCGAGCGGGCGGTGGACGGGGCTGTCGGGGTCGTGCCGGGCGTGTCGTCGGTCCAGGTCGCGGCCAGTCGGGCCCGGACGCCACTCGAGCGGTCGACAGTCCTCTCCTTTCACCGTCGGGGGTCAGTCGAGGGCGTCCTCGACCGGTTCGGGCGGGCGGCCGGCCGGCAACACCTGCTCGTCATCCCCCGGCCGTACGACTGGATGCCGGAGGACCTGGCGAGACACGCTGTCGACCGTGGGGCCGACCCGGGGCTGGACGCGCTGGTGTTCGAGCGACTGACACAGGCCGGGGAGACGACGACACGCTCGACACTGGGGGCGCTCGCGGGCGACACCGGCGACGGCCCCGAGGGGACGGCGTTCTCGGACCTGTCAGTGCTGGCCGTCCGGGCGCCACAGGGCCAGGCGGACCCGGCCACCGCTACGGGGGGCAACGAGTGACCGGACGAGTGCTCGGCCGCCGGTCAGGCCCCGCAGACAGATGAAGGGGGTTGTCATCGGCGGCACACGCTCGGGCGTCGGCAAGACCGTGGCCGCCCTCGCGGTCACCCGTGCGCTTGAGGCGCAGGGGCACGCGGTCCAGCCGGCAAAGGCCGGCCCGGACTTTATCGACCCCAGTCACCACGAGGCCGTGACCGGCCGGCCCTCCCGGACGCTCGACCCCTGGCTCCAGGGCGAGGACGGGTTGGTCCGCAACTACCACCGCGGGACGGGTGACATCTGCGTCGTCGAGGGGATGATGGGGCTGTACGACGGCAGCGCCGCGAGCACCGCGATGGTCGCGGAGGCGCTCGGGGTACCCGTTGTTCTGGTCGTCGACGCGGGGGCGGGGATGGAGAGTGTCGGCGCAACGGCGCTTGGCTTTCGCGAGTACGCCGCCCAGGCCGGCCGGGATATCGATGTTGCCGGCGTCGTCGCCCAGCAGGCCGGCGGTGGCCGCCACGAGGCGGGGGTCCGCGAGGCACTCCCCGACGGGATGACCTACCTCGGTCGCGTCCCACCCCGTGACGACCTGGAGATCCCCGACCGCCACCTCGGGCTGGAGATGGGCGAGGACGCCGCCCCCGGCACCGAGGCACTCGACGCCGCCGCCGCCCACCTCCGGACCGACCGGCTGCTCGACCTGGCCAGCCACCCACCGGACCCCCAGGTCCCCGGCGCCGACACTGACCGCTCGTCGTCGACCGGGAGCCGGGTCGCCGTTGCCCGGGACAGCGCCTTCTGTTTCTACTACCCGGCGACCGTCGAGCGCCTGCGGGACCGCGCCGAGGTGGTGACGTTCGCGCCCGCGGCCGGTGACCCGTTGCCCGACTGTGACGGGGTCTACCTCCCCGGGGGCTACCCCGAACTGCACGCCGACGCGCTCGCGGGGAGTGTGGCCCTGGACCAGGTGGCCGACCGGGCCGCCGATGGGCTGCCGGTGGTCGGGGAGTGTGGCGGTCTGATGAGCATGGCCGAGACGCTGACGACGGCCGACGGCGAGACACACCGGATGGCGGGTCTCCTGCCGGCGGAGGTTCGGATGCACGACCGGTACCAGGCGCTTGACCACGTCGAGTTGCGGGCGGACGCCGACACGCTCACCGCGGCGGCCGGCACGACGCTCCGGGGTCACGAGTTCCACTACTCCAGCGCGACCGTCGGCTCCGACGCCCGGTTTGCCTTCGATGTCGTTCGCGGCGACGGTATCACCGACAGCAAGGACGGCCTCGTCGAACACCAGGCGCTGGGGACGTACTGTCACGTCCACCCCGAGAGCGGGGCCTTCGACGCGTTCGTCGAGCGCCTGTGACCGCCCGCTCCCGTCTCCGGAGACACACCTCGCCGGACAGAGACGACATATATAACCTTCGGCCGTCCGCCGGGCTGTCGGCGAAATATTCTCGCAGAGCGTTCGATAAACCGTTTTCACCGTTCTGAGGTCGTGACAGCCGGATCCGGCCCCCTTCTGGTGATAAAACGGTACGAACGGACTCAACGGTTGACCCTTTTTATGTGTCTCTTTGGGGAACAGTACGAACAGAATGGCAACGACCAATCACGCGGTGTCGGCGACGACCGGAGCGTGTTCCGACTGTGACCGAGCACCCACCGGCGCGGCGGGTATCCGGATATCGAGGTTCGAGTCGGCTGCCGAAACTGTCGACCACACTAAGAGCTCTGCCGGCGTGAGGTTGTACTAGGATGGCGACGACGAATGACGCGGCGTCTACGATGGACGAACCGTGTCCCGACTGCGGTCGGGAGACGCCCCACGAGGTGAGCGTTCAGATCCTGACCGAGAGCACGAAGCCGGACAACGCCGAGTTCTCCCGCGAGCCGTACCGCGTCAGCAAGTGTCGGGTCTGCGGGACCACCACGACGACCCGGATGAACAACGCGTAGCCGCCATCCTTCCTGCCCCACCCCACACCCCTTTCATCTCGCTTTCCGCCCGGCTGTCCGGTTAGCGTGTCGTCACCTCACAGCCGTCCTCGGTGACCATGACAGTGTGTTCTTTCTGGCTAACCAGCCGTCCGTCCGCCTCCTTGAGAACGGGATAGCCGTGGACGATGTCCTGGCGCTTGAGTCGGCGCAGCGCCATCTCCGCCCGGGTGGAGTCGAGCCACCGCGTGGCGAAGGGGAGCGTCCGGAACTGGTCGGTGACCTGCTCGAGGACCTCCCGTGCCTGGCGGTTCCGGACCGACCGCTCCTGTTCGAGCGCGAAGATGGCCTCGTCACTGCCCTCGCCGACCTTGCCGGCGCCGTCGGTGGCGAAGGGTTCGATGGCGACAACGTCGCCCACGGTGAGTTCGACGCCCTGCGAGACCGCGCGGTTGGGGATGTTCGGCTCGGTGTGTTGCTCCCAGTGACCCAGCCCGTGCCCGGTGAGGTTGACGACCGGGTTGTAGCCGTAGCCGTCGATCGTCTCCTCGATAGCCGCGCCGATCTCGCCGGTCTGGACGCCGGGCTCGACGAGGTCGATGGCCGCCTCCAGGGCCTCTGCGGAGGCCTCGACCAACTCGGAGTGTCCGGAGAGGTCGACGGTGATGGCGGAGTCGGCCAGCCAGCCGTCGACAGCCACGCCGATGTCGATGTTGACCATCTCCTCGCCGAAGGTGGCGTCGTCGTCGGCGGTGGGCGTCGCGTGGGCGGCCTCCTCGTCGATACTGACGTTGACGGGGAAGGCGGGCTGTCCGCCGAGTTCGCGGATACGCTCCTCGACGTGTTCGGCAACCTCGAGGTGGCTGGCGCCGACCTCGACACGCTCGACGGCCTCCGCGCGGACGGTGGCGAGTATCTCGCCGGCCTCGCGGTGGTTCTCGTACTGCTCGGCCTCCAGGTCTGCCTCGCTCATGTGCCACCTTTGGCGGTGGCAAGCAAAGCCTTTGTCCACGCCGGGGGCGCCGGCCCGGGACAGCTACGCCCCGCCGCGGACAGCCATCACGGGGACGGGGGCGTGTCTGACCGTCCGCTCGGTGACGCTGCCCAGGAGCACGCGGTCCAGCCCACTGCGCCCCCGGGTTCCCATGACGACCAGGTCGGCGTCGTGCTCGGCGGCGTCCGCACAGATGGCCTGAGAGGGTGGGCCGCGGGCGGTAGCGGTCTCGGCGGACAGTCCCGCCTCCACACAGCGTTCGGCCGCCTCGCTGACGGCGCGTTCGCTCCGTTCCTCGAGGCTCTCGACCACCGCATTCGAGGGTGCGAGGTCGGACTGGGCGGCGAGCGCGCGGGTGTCGACGACGCTGAGTATCCGGAGAGCGGCCCCGCAGGCGCCGGCGACCGCGACAGCGTGGTCGACGGCGGCGTCCGTCGCCTCACTGCCGTCGGTCGGGACCAGGACGCGGGCGACCTCGCCGCCGTCTGCCGGCTCGTCGGCCCGGGCGGTCAGCACGGGCGCCGCCGCCCGCCGGAGGACGTGTTCGGTGACGCTCCCGATGGCGTACCGGCGGATCCCCGTCCGGCCGTGGGTTCCCATCGCCAGGAGGTCGACATCGTGCTCGGCCGCGTAGTCGAGGACCGCCTCGCGGGGCGTGCCGGTGTGGACCGCCGTCTCCGCGGCGTCGACGAACTCGCCCGTCGTCGCGACCCACTCCTCGCACCGGCCGTTGAGGCGCTCGATAACCACCTGTTCGACGCCGCCGGTGTCGAAGGCAACGGAGACGCTGTCGACATCGGCCACCGCAAGAACGTGGACCTCGGCGTCGAACCGGTCGGCGAGCGTCCGCACGTACGCCGCCGCCCGTCTGGTGTGGTCGCTGCCGTCGGTCGCGAGCAGTATCCGGTCGTACATGCCCGGGAGTACGCCGACCACCGGATTAACCCTTCCCGGCGCTCCCGGGCCCCGGGGTCAGTCGGTGTCGCCCGCGTCCCCGGACGGTGTGGGCCCGGGGGCCCCGTCGCCGGCGTCACCGCTCCCGCCGGCGACCTCCGGCGCCGGCGTCTCGCCGACCTCCTCGTCGGCGGTATCGACGCTGTCACCGGTACCCGTGTCGGCACCGCCGTCGGCAGGTCCGGCGCCGATACCCAACACGATGTCGTAGAAGTGAACGACGAGGACGAGGACGAGCGGGCCGAGAAAGAGCCCGTACCAGCCAAACACCAGCGGGCCGAAGATGTAGGCGAACATGACAGTGCCGAGGTGGAGGTCACCGCCCGAGACCCAGGGACGCAGTGCGAGGTCCGGGACCGTGTCGACGACGACGACCGAGACGGCGGCAAAGGCGGCCACGAAGTCCCACCCGGCCCCGCTCATCGCCGCCAGCCCGCTCAGATACGCGATAACGGGGACGTAGACGATCTTCATCCCGACCACGGGGACGAGACTGCCGGCGCCGGCGAGGATCCCCACCAGCACCGGGTAGGGGATGGTGAGGGCGGCGGGTGCAAAGAGGTTGAGGGCGCTGTAGGAGACAGCACCGATGACCGCGATCAACAGGGCGTTCAGGATGTTCCCAAAGAAGACGGTCTCCAGGTCGGCGTCGATGGCGTCGAAGTAGCTGTCGAGTCGGCCGCCGCCGAGGGCGGCGCTGTGCCGGTCGAGATAGGTCTCCAGGAGCGAGCGGAGCCGGCCGCCGTCCCGCAGGAGGTAGAAGGCGATCGCGAAGGCAACGACGACATCGAACACCGACGAGAACACGAGCCCGAAGTAGCCAAGCGCAGCCCGAGCGACGTCGGCGAGTTGGCCGGGGTTCTGCCCGGCCAGCAGCGACCCGGGGTCCTGCACCGCGGCGGTCACGTCGGCGGCCGGGAGGAGGCCGTCCAGCGCGTCGATACCGGTGGTCTCGACCAGCGCCACGAGTTCGCCGTAGCCGACAGTGGCGGTGTAGGCGACGAGCACGACAACCGGCACCGCCAGGACGAGCAACGAGAGCGCCGCGGCGACCGACCCCGGCAGGTAGGCGTCGAACCGGCGGTAGAACGGGCGGGTCGCGTAGTAGAGGAAGACCCCGAGGACGAACACCCCGAGAAACGAGTAGACGACAAAGGCAACCACCAGCGCGAGCAGGAGCCCAAAGCCCGCCAGCCCGACCCGGCCAGGGTCGACGTCGTCCAGTGCCAGCATGGGTCAATTACCCCGCGCTCCGAGAAAAAGCCGGTGGTGGCGGGTACGGCGGCGTCTCCCGGGGTGAGGCGTGTTCTGTCCCCGTTAGTCGGCTCCGGACACCGCCGTCCCCATCGCCTCGGTGTTGAACGCCGACCCCCTCCGGCCTCCGAGGTCGGTCACGATGACCCCCGCACGGCCGCCGGTCTCGGCCTCGAACCCCCGGATGACACGGTCGGCTGCGGTACCGGGGTCGTCGCCGTCGGCGACTGCCGTCACGGCCCGTCGTGCCAGGCCGAACCTGGCGATCGCCTCGCCCTCGCCGGTGGCGCTCGCGGCCGCCTCCCCCGTCGCGTAGAAGCCGGCGCCGACCTGCGGGACGTCCCCCACCCGGCCGGCGAGCGCGAACCACCGCCCGCCGGTCGAGGTGGCCGCGGCCAGCCGGTCACCGTCGGTCGCGACCGCCCCTACAGTGTCGGTCCCCCCAAAGCGCTCGCGGACGGCCGCCAGTTGGTCACGGACCGGCTCACCGGCGGGTAGCCCGGCTTCCCGCCACCGCTCGCGGGTGCGCTCGGTCCACAGGTCCCGGTCGGTCCCGACGCCGTGGGCCGCTGCGAGGTCGACTGCCCGCTCGCCGGCGACGCAGACGTGGGGGGTCTCCGTGGCGACAACACGGGCGACCTCGACGGCGTGTTCGACACCCGGCATCGTACAGGCCGCGCCACAGACCCCGTCGCTGCCCATGACCCCCGCGTCCGTCCGGACAGTGCCGTCGCTCTGGACTGCGCCCCCGACACCGGCGTTGAACCGCGGCGCGGACTCGAGGTGTCTGACGGCGGCCCCGACCGCCGCCAGCGGGGTGTCACACCCCTGGCCCTGCCGGACGGCCCGGCGCAGGTCCCGCCGGCGTCGGTCGGGGTCCACGGGTGTGCCCCCAGCGCCGCCGTGGACGAGTAGCTCCATGCCGGCCTGTCGGCCGCAGGGCAAAAATGGCTATCGTACCGGCTGGCTACGCGACAGCCATCGTGGCCTCGGCCGGGGGTGGGCGGGGCCGGTCCGGCTCGGTGTTGCCGGGGTCGGCCGAATAGTAGAATTAATCATCACCGTTAGCGGGGAAGCGGCATACATTTAGACCCGGCCGCAAAAGTGCGACGTAATGGCATACGAACAGGTCGATGTCCCCGACGAGGGGGAAGCGATCGAGGTGGTAGACGCCGAGAACGACAAACTCGACGTACCCGAGGCACCCATTATTCCGATCCTCTACGGTGACGGCATCGGCACCGACGTCGGCCCGGCGGCACAGAAGGTCCTGGAGGCAGCCGCAGAGGCAACCGGCCGGAGCGTCAGTTGGATGCAGGTCCACGCCGGCGAGACCGCCCGCGACCGCTACGACGAGAACCTCCCCGAGGACACGGTCGAGGCGATCAAGGAGTTCCGTGTCGCGATCAAGGGGCCGCTGACGACGCCGGTTGGGGCGGGGTTTCGGTCGCTGAACGTCGCACTCCGGAAGACGCTCGACACCTACGCGAACGTCCGGCCGACCTACCACCTGGCTGGCGTCCCGTCGCCGGTCTCCGACCCCGGGCAGATGGATATGGTGACCTTCCGGGAGAACACCGAGGACGTCTACGCCGGCATCGAGTTCGAGTCCGGCAGCGACGAGGTGCAACAGCTAAAGACGTTCATCGAGGAGCAGATGGGCTTTGACGACACTATCCACGACGGCTCGGTCGGGATCGGGGTCAAGCCGATCACCGAGTTCGGCACCAAACGGCTGGTCCGGAAGGCAATCGACTACGCGCTGGAGCGGGGCCGGGACACGGTCACCCTCGTTCACAAGGGTAACATCATGAAGTTCACCGAGGGTGCCTTCCGGGACTGGGGCTACGAGGTCGCGGAGGAGGAGTACGGTGACGCGGTCATCACGGAGAATACCCTCTGGGAGGAGCGGGACGGCCAGCCTCCCGAGAACGCGGTTGTCGTCAACGACCGTATCGCCGACAATATGCTCCAGCAGATCCTCACCCGGACCGACCAGTACGACGTGCTCGCGATGCCGAATCTCAACGGTGACTACCTCTCCGACGCCTGTGGCGCACAGATCGGCGGGCTGGGCATCGCACCGGGCGCGAACTTCGGCGACGGGCTCTGCCTGGCCGAGCCGGTCCACGGCTCCGCCCCGAAGTACGCCGGCCAGGACAAGGTCAACCCCACCGCGATGATCCTCTCCGGCGTCCTCATGTTCGAGTATCTCGGCTGGGACGACGCCGCCCGCCTCGTCCGTGACGCCTGCGAGGAAACCATCGTCTCGAAGCAGGTGACCTACGACCTCCACCGCCAGATCGAGGGCGGGGAAAAACTCGCCACCTCGGAGTACGCCGACGTCGTCGTCGAGAACATCGAGACGCTCGCGTAACCCACCGCTCGTGCAGTCAGCCGCCGTCCGGGTTCTGAGTGTCCTGTCGGTGTCACGGGCCGACCAGAGGGCGTGTGTGGCGGCTCACCCCTCCCAGTCGGGGTCCGTCCGCGGCGGGCTGAAGATGTCGACACCTCTCGCCGGGACGTCCCCGCGGTTCTCGGCGGCGTGGGGCTCGTCGCCGGGGAGGGCGTAGGACTCGCCGGTACCGACGACACCGGTCTCACCGTCGACGAGGACGGTGAGCGCGCCGCCGGTGACGAACCCGGCCTGCTCGTGGTGGTGGCTGTGCTCGGGGACCGTCGCCCCGGGTTCGATGTGGAAGTGCTGGACGCTCATCCGCTCGCCGGCGGCGAGTTGGGTGAGGTGGACCCCTTCGACCGCCTCGACCGTCTCGCCGTCCGCGGGTGCCATCGTCTCCATGCCGGAGGTGTCGGCGCGCACCCCCCTAACTGTTGGTGTCACCCGGCTCGCGGCTGTCGACCACGAACACCCGGAGGTCGTTGACGTTCGTGCCTGTCTGCCCCGTGTGGACCGCCGCGTCCCGGTCGGCGAGGTAACCCGCCGTCGTGTGCGTCCGGAGTGCCGCCCGCGCGGCGGTCGGGTCCGCGACGGTGTCGGCGTCAACGAGCGCGCCCGCCGCGTCGGAGTTGCCGTCGACCCCGTCGGTGTCCACGCTCGCAGCCACGGTGTGACCCGGGTCGTGACCGGCCAGCGCCAGGGCTGCGCTCACCCCGAACTCGGCGTTTGGTCCGCCCTGACCCACACCGTGCCCGTCGGCGTCGGCGACGGTTACCTCGCCGCCGGCGAGCAGAACCGCCGGCGGGTCGACGGGGTTGCCGCTCGCGGCACACTCCTCGGCGACCGCGACGTGGCTCTTTGCGGCCTCGCGGGCCTCCCCACGGGTCCGCGTCGAGAGCACGACCGGCGTGTACCCCCGTTCCCTCGCGACACCGGCCGCGGCCTCCAGAGCGGTCAGGCTGTCCGCGAGGACCCGGTTGGTGGCGTCACCGGCTGTCGGCGGGTCGGCGGGCGTCTCGCCGCGCTCCCCGCGCCGCCCGGCCTCGAGGTGCTCGCGGACTGTCGCCGGGACGGACACACCGTGTCGGTCCAGCACCCCGAGCGCGTCGTCGTGTGTCGTCCGGTCGGGGGCGGTCGGGCCGCTGGCGACCGTCCCGAGGTCGCTGCCGACCACGTCACTGAGGACCAGGCCGACGACCGTCGCGGGCGCAGCCGCCCGGGCCAGTCCACCACCTTTGACCGCCGAGAGGTGTTTGCGAACGGTATTGACCTCGCCGATTGTTGCGCCACTCGCCAGCAACCCCTCGGTTGCCCCCCGCAGGTCCGGGAGGGAGAGCCCTCGGTCGGGCGCGGTCAACAGGGCGCTCCCGCCGCCGGTGACGGTCGCGAGGACGAGGTCGTCCGCCCCGGCGGAGCGGGCGAGGTCGAGCACCGCCTCTGTCGCCTCGACGGTCCGCGCTGTGGGGACCGGGTGGTCACCGGCGCGGACGTCGACCCGCTCACAGGGGGCCGGGTCGTCGGTGACGACGACGCCGTCGTCGATACGGGCGCCGAGCACCGCCTCGAGTGCCTGCGCGGTCGTCCCGGCGGCGTTCCCCCCGCCGACGACCAGGAGACGGTCGACCTCCGGGAGGGCGGCCTCGTAGTCCGTGGTCGCCCGCCCCGCGACCCGGAGTCTGTCGCCGGTGACCGTGACCCGGTCCCGGACGACCCGCTCGGGGTGGGCGGCCTCGACCCCCGCGGCGATGCACTCGAGCGCGAGGTCGTGCTGTGGCGAGCAGGCCAACCGGTCGCGGTCCGCGAACACACGCGGGCTTCGGTGAGGGGGCGCAAAACGGTTGTGTCGGGGTCACTCCGCGCCGGGCACCCGGTCCGGGAGTTCGGGTGTCTCGATGCCCGCCTCCTCGAAGGCCGCCAGCGCGCGCCGGGTGACATCCGAGGTGAACGCGAACTCGTCGCGGAGGTCCGCGACGTAGGCTTTCCCCTCGATCGTTCGGTGATAGACGTTGTCCTCGACACGGACCACGACCGGGTGGTCGTCGTCGACGTAGACGTACGCCGAGGTGACCAGCGCCTCCTCAACGATGTCGGCCGCGCGCTCGACGTCGGCGCCGGGGGCCACCGTGAGTTCGACGACGGCCATCAGCTCCTGGCTGCCGCTGTTGGCGTTGGCCACGTTCTCGGTAAAGAACGCCGCGTTCGGGACGACGACAGTCGCGTCGTCGTCGGTGACAAGCCGGGTCGCCCGGAGGCTGATGTCGGTCACCTCGCCGTAGTCGTCACCGACACGCACCTTGTCGCCGACCCGGTATGGCTTCTCGACGATGACCACCAGCCCGCCGATAACGCCGGCCGCAAGATCCCGCAGTCCAAAGCCAAGCGCCGCCCCGAGCAGCCCGGAGACGGCGAGCAACTGGGCCGCCGAGAGCCGGAGTAGCGGGCCCAACACGAGATAGAGAGCCGCCCCGTAGATGGCGAACTTTGCGACCGGAATAAACACCTTGATGCCGATCCGCCGGCTCACACTGTACTCCGCGACGACCGACAGGGCCGCGGCTACGACCCGGGCCGCGACGTACGCACCCACGAGGACCGCGAGCACGCCGGCGAGTGTCGAGAGGTCGAGTCGGAGGTCGGCGACCCCGACGAGTGGCACCGGGGCCGCGGTGACGCCGCTCACAGTATCAACTCCCGTTCGGTTTCGGCGACGGCTGTCGGGACCCCCGCCGGCGAGAGGGAGACCCAGCCGCCGTCGACGGTCACCAGGTCACTCCGGCGGAGGCGGCCAAGCGCCTGCGCGGCGTCGTCGCCGACCACCGCGGCCAGGTCGGTCCGGTGGACCCGCTCGCTCGCGAGGACGACCCGGAGACAGAAGGCCGTCCTCCGGTCCAGGGCCGGCTGACCGACATCGGGCACGTCGCTGGGGCGGACCTCGGAGCCGCGGGCACGCTCCCACAGCGCCGTCGCGACGCCGACGTTGCCCCCGGAGACGGCCGCCAGGCGCTCGAAGACGACATCACGGGCGTCGGGATGCTCGCCGCGGCGGGCGGCGAGGGCGGCTCTGTCCAGCGCCGGCAGCGGCAGGTCGAAGCCGGCGACCGAGACCTCCCGGCGGACGAACAGGCCACGGCTGCCGTCGTCGCGCTCGAAGGCCGGGGCGTCCTCGTACCGGGCCAACAGGAGTTCCGACAGCGCCGCCGCGTCAAGCACCCCGACCTCGACGCGCTCGGGAAACGTCCGGTCGAGGTCCCTGACCGCGGCGAGATACGACCAGGCGTGCCGGTTCCAGCCGGTGACCACCGTCGACTCGGCGCCGGCGACGGCGTCCACCAGCCGCTCCAGGTGGTCGAAGCCGCCAACCCGGCGGGTGTAGAGGTGGTGACACCCCGAGACGACCGTCGGCCCCTCGGCGACAGCCGCCGAGACTGCCCCGGCAGGGTCGTCGGCGTCCGGGCCGGTGAGGACCCTGCGGTCGACTGTCGCCTCCGGGTGGCCCGTCTCTCGCTCTCCGGGTCCGCCTGCGATGTCGGGCCCGGCCGGTCCGACGTGCACCCAGGTCGCATCCAGCCGGGTGGCGAGGTGGTCGAGGACGACCCGGCGCCCCGCGAAGGGGCTACCCACAACCGCGAGGGGCCCCCGGGCCGCCCCGTCGACGACGGCGTCGACGGTCTCCTGTGCCGGCTCGTCGAGGAGGGCCGCCGGCCCCGGGACCCCGACACCGGCCGTGGTCGCCCCCCCGGTCACGGTCTCACGTCCATGCCCGCAGCCTCGGACAGGACCCACATTACCCTGGCGGCGTTGGGGTGTGCTGTGGTCGGCGTCCGCGTGCGCCGGATTCATAGCCGCGGACGCCCACGTTCGGGTATGTACGCGGTGGTAGGTTGTGGGGAGTGCTCGGCGCTGTGGGTCGTGGAGGGCAACCCGGAGCGAACCGAGTGCCCGCGCTGCGGGACCACACGGAAACACAAGTACCGGCGGGAGTTTCTGACCACCGACGACGAGGACCACGCCCGCGAGGTCCGGGCCTCGATGCTCGCCAGCCGGCAGGGCGAAAGCGACGCCTTTGCCGAGGTTGGCTCGTTTGCGGAACTCGACGCGGAGCTCGACGCGGCGGGCGTGGACGAGGAGACCTACCTGAAGGGTGTCGGCGTCGACACCGACGAGGTGGCGGCGGCGGCCGACCGCGCGGCCGGCGGCGGCGGGTCCCGGAGCCGCGAGGAGACCGTCCGTGCCGCGCTCCGGGAACTCGAGGCGCCGACCGAGACCGAGGTCGCCGGGTACGCGGCCGACCACGGCGTCTCCCGCGAGTGGGCCGAGCGCGCCCTCGAAAAGCTGGTCCGGGCCGGCGAGGTGACCGAGACCGACGGGGGCTACCGGCTGGTATGAGTTCCGACAGTGAGTGGCCTTCTCCCGGCACCGCGTCGCCGTCGTCGGAGTCAGTCGGTCTCGGCCGGTACGTCGTCGGCGGCTTTGTCGGCCTGGCGGGGCTGCTGTTGCTCGTCGAACCGGTCGTCGACCCGCTCGCGGTCGGTGACGCGCGGGTCCCGATGTTCGGGCTGGCGGGCGTGGCGCTGGCGGTCGGGCTGGACCTGGGTGCGGTCGTCTTCTACCGGCAGGGTCAGCGGACGGTCGCAATGGCCCACGGTGTGGCGGGGTTAGGGTGGACATTTCTCGCGGTAGGGCCGGCCATCGGCAGCGGGACGCTACTGGTCGTGGGGCTGGTCGTCGTGGTCGGCGGCGCGCTCTTTCTCGTTGCGGAGTCCCGCAAGTGGGTCTGAGCCTGACGGCCCGTGACCCCCATACTTACCGCCCGAGTTGCTCGTGAGCGGAGGCGAGGTGGCGCGAGCAGAAGGCGGCAATCAGCGAGACCTCGCCGGCGAGCGCGCCGACGGCAATCACCTCCGCGAGCGCGTCGGCGTTGCTGCCCGGGGGGTCGCCGCCGCCGGTTAGCCCCAGTATCTCGAGCCCCTCGGCCTGGGTCGGGAGGTCGGTGCCACCGCCGACGGTCCCGACCTCCAGGGAGGCAAAGGAGATGCTGGCGTACAACCCCGCTTCGCGGACCTCCATGGTGGTGATGGCGTTTGCACCCTCGACGACCTGGGCGGCGTCCTGGCCGGTGGCGAGAAAGACCGCGGCGACGGTGTTGGCGGCGTGGGCGTTGCCCCCGAGGGTGACGGCCTTCAGCGAGCCGATATGGTTCTTCCGACTGTTTCCCTCGGCCATCGCCTCGGGGGTGGTCCCCAGTCGCTCCGCGACGAGGTCACGGGGGACCAGGACGTCGGCGGTGACCGTCCGGCCCCGGCCCTCGATGGCGTTGACCGCGGCGGGCTTTTTGTCCGAGCAGAGGTTTCCCGAGAGCGCCACGAGTTCGGCGGGAGTCTCCGCCTCGAGTATCTCGGCGGCCTCCCGGGTCGCGATGGTGGCCATGTTCATCCCCATCGCGTCCTTCGTGTCGTAGACGAAGCGCAGGAAGACCGAGTCGCCGACGACGTAGGGGCTCACCTCCAGGAGTTCGCCGTGGCTGGTGGTCGCCTCCGCGGCCTCGCGCAGCCGGTCGACATGGTCCTCGACCCACTCGACAACGGCGGCGGCCTCGGCAACACCGTCGACACGGAAGACCGGGGCACGGGTCATCCCCGCGTCGGTCACCCGGGCGGTTGCACCCCCGGCGGCGTCGATTGTCCCGAGCCCGCGGTTGACACTCGCGACGAGCGCGCCCTCGGTGGTGGCCATCGGGAGATAGTACTCGCCGTCGGCGGCGCCGCCCTCGACCGGGACGGGGCCGGCGACCCCCATCGGGAGCTGTGCCCCGCCCACCAGATTCTCCACGTTGCCCTCGGTCGCCGCCGGGTCGAAGCCGTACTCGCCAACCGCCGAGAGGTCGGCGCCGGTCGCGGCCTCGACCAGCCGGCGCCGGGCCGTCGCCGCCGCCTCGGGCTCGGCGTGTGCTTCGAGTTCGTGGAGCCCCAGGTCGCCCTCGCGGACGCGCTCGGCGAGTCGCTGCGGGTCGGCCGCGCCGCCGGAACCGTCGGTCATGCCCACACGCAGTCGGGCCACCCCCCTAACAGTTTCTCACTCCGGCGCCGACCCCGCGGGCGTGGCCCGCCCGGAACATCGCTGTTACCCGCAGACCCGCCGCGTGAGTGTGGGTGCTGTTCGCACGCAACGGGACACGGATCCGTTTCACGGACCCAGTTCGTGTAGTATCAGCCATCTCAACCCAAGTACACGAAGAATGACGGTCCAAAGCGCAGTATTGAAGAGAAAATGTTTTCAATACGCGGGTCCGACCGTGTCGGTACCCGAGTGGTACACATGCCCGAGATGGAAACCGCCGAGTTCGAGACGGACCTGAGCCTCTTCAAGTACGACAATCTGGAACAGTTGCCGCCGGCCTACCGCGACCTGAGCGAGGCCGAACGGACCGAGCGCATCGAGGGCGCGCTCGACACACTGGGCGACGATGTCGTTATTCTGGGCCACAACTACCAGCGCCGGGAAATCGTCAACCACGCCGACTTTGTCGGTGACTCCTACGGGCTCTCGACGGAGGCCGCGGCGACCGACGCCGACTACGTGATCTTTGGCGGCGTGACCTTCATGGCCGAGTCCGCGGACATCATCACCGACGACAGCCAGTCGGTGATCCTCCCCTCGATGGAGGCCTCCTGCCCGATGGCGGGCATGGCCGAGGCGCTCCAGGTCGACGCCGCCTGGGCCGAGCTGACGGCCGCCACCGACGCCGACATCGTCCCGATCACCTACATGAACTCCTACGCGGACCTGAAGGCCTTCTGTGCCGAGCAGGGCGGGCTGGTCTGCACGTCCTCGAACGCCGCCGACGCCTTCGAGTGGGCCTTCGACCGGGGCGACAAGGTGCTCTTTCTGCCCGACAAGTATCTCGGCACCAACACCGCCCACGAGCTGGGGATGGCCGCGGAGACCGTCGAGTGGGACCCCTGGGACCCCGAGTCGAAGGACGCCCGGAAGGCCGTCGACAACGACATTATCCTCTGGGAGGGCTACTGCCAGGTCCACGAGCGGTTCCGGGAGGGCCACGTCGAACAGGTCCGCAGCGAACACCCCGAGGCGAACGTGGTCGTCCACCCC
>CAZQZE010000001.1:0-32696 GCA_964597715.1 uncultured Halobacteriales archaeon | reverse complement strand
GGGGTGGCCAGAGCGGTCAGTCCGTGACCCCACAGTACTCGGTGATGACCCGGGCGTACGTCCGCGAGGTCTCGACCAGCGACGCGACCGAGGTGTGCTCGTCGGCGCCGTGGATGTTGTGCGGTGTGGGGCCGACCGAGACCGAGGGGACGTCGTAGTAGCGCTTGTAGAACCGCTCGTCCATACCGCCGTTCCCGCCGGTGAACGCGCCCGTCTCGCCTGTGACGGCCTCGGCCGTCTCCATCGCGAGCTGGGCGACCGTCGAGTCGCTGTCTGTCCGGTGTGGGGCTGCCTGCCAGCCGACCCACTCCACGGTCGGCGCCGCGTCGACCGCCCAGTCATCGTGGTCGGTGACACCGGCGACGGCGGCCTCGATTTGCGCCCGGACCTCCTCGCGGCTCTCGCCGGGTGGCCACCCGACCCGACCGCGCATTGTCGCACGGCTGGGCAGCGTCGACGGCCAGTCGCCGGCCTCGATCTGGCCGATATTGATGTTGGTCACGTTCCCCTCCAGCCCCGGGTTGGCACGGTACGCGGGCTCGAAGTCGATGCGGTCCTTTCGTTCGCGGTCGAGGTCCTCGAGGGCCTGGTAGACGAGTGTGGCGTTCCCGATAGCGTTGTCGCCCTCGTGACCCCACGCCGCGTGGGCGCTCACGCCCGGCACCGTCACCTCGAAGTACATCACACCGGCGCTGGCGACCGTGATATTGGGGATGTCGGAGGGCTCGGCAATCGCCGCCGCGTCCGGGAGGTAGCCGCGCTCGATGGTTGCGAGCGCGCCGCCGGTCCCGCCTGCCTCCTCCTCGATGGTGCTCTGGACGATCAGGTCGCCCGCGAGGTCGACCTCCGAGTTCAAGACTGTCCTCACGGTGTAGAGCACTGCGGCCAACCCGCCTTTCATATCCGCGACGCCGCGGCCGTACAGCGTCTCACCCTCCCGTGTCAGTTCCCAGGGCTCCCGTGTCCACTCGTCCTCGGTCACGTCGACGACGTCGATGTGGCCGCCGACGGTCAGGGTCGGCCCGTCGCCGCTGCCCGGGACCCGGACGGCAACGTTGGGGCGGCCCTCGAAGCCGACCTCCGCGGTGACCGACGTCCGGGCGTACCCCGCATGGTCCGCCAACGCCGACTCCTCGGGCACCCAGACGTCGGGCTCGAGCCCCATCGACTCGAGGTACCCGATGACCACCTCCTGCCCGGGCCTCTCGTTGCCGGTAACAGTTGGCGTCTCGACCAGGCGCTCGACGAGTTCGAGCAGGTCGTCGGTGTTCGACCCGATCTCGGCGGTGAGGGCCGTTGTCATGTGTACCCGCAAAGAAGGGCGCGGTAGTAAGTGTTGGCTGTCCCCACAGGGGAGTGGTGAATATTTACGTTGCCGGTTAAGAGGTATAACATAGCATGGCTGACCCGGTCCGCGTGCTCCACGTCGACAACGACCCGGAGTTTGCGGGTATCGTTTCGACCGTACTCGAGCGCGACGAGGGCCAGTTTCACGTCGAGACGGAGACGAGTGCCACCGACGGGCTCGCCCGGCTCCGGGAGGACAGGTTCGACGCCGTCGTCTCCGACCACGACATGGCCGACCGGGACGGCCTCGAGTTCCTCGAAGCTGTCCGCGAGTCACAGCCGAACCTCCCGTTCATCCTCTACACCGGCCGTGGAAGCGAGGAACTCGCGAGCGAGGCCATCTCGGCGGGCGTGACTGACTACCTCCAGAAGGGGACCGGAACCGGCCAGTTCGACGTGCTCGCAAACCGGGTCCGGAACGCCGTCGAGCGGTACCGCTCCCGCCGTGGTCTCGAACGCAACGAGGCGATCCTGGAGGCAGCCGGGGACGCCGTCTACGCGCTCGACCTGGACGGCGTTCTGACGTCGGTCAACGAGCGGCTGGTCGAGTGGACAGGCTACGGCCGCGAGCGACTGCTCGGGAGCCACGCCTCGCTCGTCCTCGGCGAGGAGGAGGTCGAGCGAGGCCGGGCGGCGGTCCGGGCGCTACTCACCGGTGACCACACCGTCGACCAGTTCGAAGGGAGACTCCACACCGCAGACGGCGAGACACTCCCGGTCGAGGCACGGGTCACCCTGCTCGAGGAGAACGGGACGGTGAAGGGGTCGACCGGTGTCCTCCGGGGTATCGCCCAGCGAAAGGAACGCGAGCGGGAGCTCCGGCGCTACGAGAGCGTCTTCGAGGAACTCGACGACGCGGTCTACGTCCTCGACGACGACGAGACCCTCGTCTACGTCAACAGCACGTACGCGTCGATGAAAGGCGTCGACCCTGCGGAGCTCATCGGTGACCCGATCACCGAGTGGGCCGACGACGAAACGATCGCCCTCGCGCGGGAGGCTCGCGAGGAGCTACGGGCGGGTGACCGGACTGTCGGGGTCGTCGAGAACGTCTTCAACCCCGCCGATGGGGGGGCTATCCCCGCCGAACTCCGCCTGATCAACATCACACGGGCGGACGGCCGGACCGAGCGGGTCGGTGTTATTCGCGACATCACCGAGCGAAAGGAGTACGAGCGCAGTCTCGAGGCGCTCAGCGGGACGGCCCGGGAGCTGATGGCTGCCACGTCCCGGGAGACGGTCGCCGAGGTCGGGGTCGAAACCGTCCGGGACATCCTCGGGCTCGAGGCGAACGCGCTCCACCTCTACGAGGAGAGCAGCGACGGCGAGGGGTCGCTCGTCCCGGTGGCGATAACCGACGCCGGCCGCGAGCTGGTGGGCGACCCCCCGACGTTCTCGGGTTCGGGCAGTATCGCCTGGCGGGTCTACCAGCGAGGCGAGGCGCTGGCGGTCGACGACGTCCACGATGACCCCGACATCTACAACCCCGACTCCCCGGTCCGGAGTGAACTCCACCTGCCGGTCGGTGACTACGGGGTGCTTATCGCCTGCTCGTCGGTCCCGGAGCGGTTCGACCAGCGCGATATGGCGCTCGGGCGTATCCTCGCCGGTAGCATCGAGACGGCGCTGGAGCAGGTCGAACAGACCAAACAGCTCCGGGAGCGCGAACGGGAGCTGACCCGCCAGAACGAGCGTCTCAACCGGTTTGCGAGCGTCGTCTCCCACGACCTGCGGAACCCGCTGAACGTCGCCCAGGGCCGGGTCGAACTGGCCAGTGAGGAGACCGGAAACGCTCATCTCGAGGACGCCGCCGAGGCACTCGACCGGAGTCAGGCGCTTATCGACGACCTCCTGACACTCGCACGGGAGGGTGAGACGATCGGCGGGCTGGAACCGGTCGCGCTCCCCGACCTGCTCGAGGCCTGCTGGACAACCGTCGAGACCGGCGAGGCGACCCTCCAAGTCGAGGCCGACCGGACCGTCAACGCCGACGAGAGTCGCCTGCGACAGCTGTTCGAGAATCTCATCCGCAACGCCGTAGAACACGGCAGCGAGAGCGTCGTGGTGACGGTCGGCGAACTCGAGGACGGCTTCTACGTCGAGGACGACGGCCCGGGGGTCCCGGAGACGGAGCGGGAGCGCGTGTTCGAGCCGGGCCACTCTACCTCGGAGCACGGGACGGGGTTCGGCCTCGCTATCGTCCGTGAGACGGCAGCGGCACACGGCTGGGGTGTTCGGGTGACCGAGGGCTCGGCGGGCGGTGCACGCTTCGAGGTCACCGGCCTCGACGACCCCTGACCCCTCGGAAGCCGGGGAAACCGTCTTTGCCGAGGCCCGAGGGCGTATGTCCACCGTGGTGAACCACCTGCGTGAGCGGATCGAGAGCGGCGAGGTGAGTATCGGCACGCGGATGCAGACCCAGTGGCCGGGGCTGCTCGAGGTCATCGGCCAGACCGGCCAGTTCGATTACGTCGAGTTCCTCGCGGAGTACGCCCCCTACGACCTGCGGGACCTGGAGAACATGGCACGTGCGGCGGAGCTGTCTGACCTGTCGATGATGATAAAGATAGACGCGGAGTCCCGCGGGTTCGTCGCCCAGCGCGCGATGGCTGCCGGCATCCAGAACCTCCTGTTCGCCGATATCCGGTCGGTCGAGGACGCCCGAGAGGCTGTCGCGGCTGTCCGGCCGGAGCCGGAGGGGGACAACGGCGTCCGCTCGGACCGCCGGAACGGCTACGTCGGCGGCTACGCGTCGCCCGAGGAGGTCGTCGAGTGGTGTGAGGAGGCCGTCGTCGCGGTCATGGTCGAGAAGGAGGAGACGGTTGCGAATCTCGAGGCGATCCTCGCTGTCGAGGGGGTCGATATGGTTCAGTTCGGGCCCGCGGACTACTCGCTGAGCATCGGCGAGCCCGGCGCCTTCGACGCTCCGGCGGTCGAGGAGGCGGAACGGAGGACCGTCGAGACGGCCCTGGAGATGGGTATCGCCCCCCGTGCGGAGGTCCGCCACCCCGGCGCGGCCGAGGCGTACCTCGACCTCGGCGTCCGCGATTTCAGTCTCAACACGGACACCCGGATCCTCCACCACTGGTACACCGAACAGGGCGGGGCGCTCGCGGAGGAAGTCGCCGGGTTCTCGCGGTGAGCGGTCACCGCCGGGCTCCGCTTCGACCCTCGGCCTCGACCTGCCGGGAGGGCCCGTCAACCGCGGAACGACGGGGTCTCCCTCCCCTCCGGAAGCCTCTCGCCCGTCTGCCCCTCGTAGGCGGCCGGGTTGAGGACGTTGCGCGGCGGGTCGCCGTTCCTGTGGGCGTCGACCGACTCCGCCATGATCCGGTGGATACGGCGCAACGAGTCCGTGGTCACGCCGGCGACGTGTGGCGTCACCAGGATATCCTCGACGGCGAGCAGCGGGTTCCCCTCGACATCGGGTTCGTCCTCGAAGACGTCGACGGCGGCGCCGGCGAGTTCCCCCTCGCGGAGCGCCTGTGCCAGCTCCTCGTCCGGGTAGACCCCCCCACGAGACGTGTTGACCAGATAGGCCGACTCCTGCATCCGCTCGAACTCGGCCGTGCCGAGCATACCACGGGTCTCCTCCGTCAGCGGTACGTGGAGGGTGAGGATGTCGGACGTCTCCAGCAGCGTATCGAGGCCGACCTGCCCGAGGCCGAGTTCGTCGGCCTCCTCCGGGGAGAGGTAGGGGTCGTAGACTATCGCCTCGAGGCCGTCCTCCCGGAACGGCGCCAGGTTCGAGAGCACTTTCCGGCCGATGAGTCCCATGCCGACGAACCCGACGGTCGCGTGCTGGAGTTCGAACCCCTGGTCGCGGGCCGCCTCCCACCCCTGCGTTCTGAGGCGGTGCTGCTGGCGCGGGATGTTGTGGGCGCAGGCGAGGACCATCGCGACGGTGGCCTGGGCGGCCGAGGCCGTCGGTCCCTGGGGGGCGTGAGCGGCGACGACGCCGCGGTCGGTCATCGCGTCGAGGTCGAGATTCTCGTAGCCGGCGCCGGCCCGCGTGACGAGGTCAAGCGAGTCGACCCCCGAAAGCGAGTCGGCGGTGAGGTCGTAGCTGTAGGAGACGTACGCGTCGGCACCCCGGAGGTCCTCGGGTTCGAGTTCCGGGCCGCGGTCGGGGCCGAGAACGGACAGTTCGACCGCGGGGTCCTCGAAGAGGCGGTCGAACCCGGGGATGACACCGGTCTCCGGGTGGCGAACGTCGCGTTCGACGGTGACGTGATATGCCATCCCGCTCACAGACTCCCCGGGGTCACTTACAGATTCGGTTGGCCTGCGGTGTGCGAGAGAGACGGGGTGGTCATCGCCGGCCGTGTTACTCGGCCACTCCGTTGCCCGCGTCGGTGCTATCCTGGCTGTCCTCGTCACCGTCGTCACCCTCCCGGTCCTCGCCGTACGCCTCTCCGGCGAAGGCTGCGCGGACCTCCGCGGCGCTGCTCGCGACCGCGACCCGCTTTTGAAGCGCCTCCTCGCGGTCGCTGAGCGCCCGCACGTTCTCGAGAACGTCGTCGAGACGGTCGGCCGGGAACTTCACTGCCCCGTTCTCGTCCATGTGGATGAGTTCGCCAGGTGCGACGTCCATCCCGGAAATCGACACCGGACCGTTCACCGCGTGGACCGCCATCTCCCCGTGTCCCGGTGTGACACCTGTCGCCAGATACTGGAACTCCATCGGCCGCACCTCGTCGATGTCACGCACCGGACCGTCGGTCACACAGCCGACACAGCCGAGTGACTGCATCGCCGTGGTCATGTTGCCGCCGGTGAGCCCGACCGTCCCCGCCACCTCGTCGGGAAAGTCCTGTGACAGGGCCAGCACCGTCGGCGCCGGCGACGCCTCGAGTGCGTCGGCCACGTCGATGAATGTCAGTTCCCCGAAACCCGGGTCGGGCATGCCGTAGACACACGTCACAGCGTGCCCGGCCCGAGGGCCCAACTCGGGGTACAGACACTCGACCCGCCGGTCGGTGTACCAGTCCTGACTCCACGGGTTGTACAGCCCCAGACAGAGCGGGTCATCGGGGTATGTCGCCACGACATTCGAGACGGACGGCGTGTCGAACTCCTCCAGTTCGGCGAGTTTCTCCCGGGTATCCATGCTCGCGCCCACGAGGACCGCCAGCAACAAACTTTCGCTCACCTCACGGGCCCCGTGGGACAGTCCAGCCGCGGCCCGGCTGTCGCGGTGGTCGGTCATCGGTATCCACTGGGGGTTCGTGGCTGGCGCTTTGCTCGTCCAACACCCCACCGGCCCTCTCGATACCCCTTACCGACAGACCCGGTTCGTCGCGCAGTCGGTGGAGTTGGGACAGCCCGAGAACCCGGCACCCACGGTGCCCGCGTCGTCGTCGGTCTCCTCGCCGGCTACACTGGCCGGTTGGTATGTGTGGCCACGATAACCGCACCCATGTACGGCGAGTTTTTCACAGGTGAAACTCGGGGGTCAAAGACAACGACCCGGGCCTATCGGACCCGGCGCAGACGACCCCCGGCGGGCTGCGCTCACACCGGCCGTGCGTCTGTCCGGGGGGCTACTCCCGTTCCGCCCACGCCTGGCCCCCGTACTCGGACATCTTCGCCATCCCCGCGATGGCGGCCTGGAGACTGATCCCGACGAGCGGGATGTCGGCGACCGTCACGACGACGTCCGCCTGGATGACCACGCCCTTCTCGAGCAGGACGTCGAGCAGTTCGACGACCGCGTGCTCCTCAGTTCGGGTCGGTTGCATGTGGTGTGGCTGGGGTTTCGGGTCGGTTGTTCGGTCCGTCGGTACTCGGTCGGGTCCCGTCGCGGGCGTGGCCGCGAGCGCTACCCGTCATCGGTGATCTCCGGGGCAAACGTGTACGGCGGCCAGGGGCCGGTGAACCGGACATCGACACCGGGGATGTCGGCGATCTCGTCGAGCGTCGCGCCGATGGGTGACTCCGCAGTCGACGGTGCCAACAGGGCAACCTGCCCGATAGCGTCGGAGTCCAGTTCGACCCCCAGGGAGGCGGCGGCATCCGACTGCACCGGCCGCTCGGTGACCTCCATGGCGTCCGCGCGCAGCCGGTCGACGAGCATCTCCTTTAGCGCCGTCTGTCGCTGTCTGACCAGCTCGCGCAGTCGCTGGTCGTACTTCTTCTCGAGCAGAAACTGGGTGCCGGTGCCGGACTGGTCGAGCCGCCGGTCGATGCTCGAGAGTTCGGCGTCGGTCGTCCGCTGTTCGGCCTCGAAGCCCGTCGGGTCCCAGGACAGCGTCACACGGTACTCCCAGCAGCCGCCCAGGTCGTCGAACGCATCCACGACCTGCTCGCCGTTCCGGTCGAGCCACGCGGCAACCGCGTCGTCGTCGCCGTCGAGCACCGTATCGAACTGGACCGGCAGGGGTGTTCCAAACCGGTCACCGGCGGCGTCGACGACCTGCTGGTGGGCGAGCAGCCAGTCCCGGAGTTTCGTGAGGTCGGTCGAATCGAAGGGGGCCCCACGCTCGTGGACGAGTGCACCGACAGTGGCGTGCTGGGCTGTGATGAGAAAGACCGACTCACCCTCGATACCGTCGATATCGACCGGTACGGTGCCCGTCTCGCCGCCCTCGTCGAGGTCCACGAGACAGTAGAGATACCGGCCGGTGTCGGCGGTCTCTCCGACTGTACTCCCGTCGGGGTCTGCGGTTTCACTCATGTTGGCCCTCCCCGTTCACGACGTTCCGGAGCGCATCGTCGACGACATCGTCGAGTTGCCCACGGAAGGAGTCGACCTCCTCCTCGATGTCCTGGTCTGTCTTCAGCCGCTCGAGTTCCGCGTCCAAGCGACACAGCTGCTGTCCGAGACGCTCGACCTCCGCCTCGGAGAGCGTTCCACTCTCCATACGACGGACAGCCTCCCGCTCGAGCGCCTCGACGAGCAGTTCGACGACGGTCACGACCAGCGATGTCAGCCCACTCTGTAGCCCGTCGTCCTCGTCGATTGTGAGTTGCACGGCCGGTCACCCCTGGCCTCCGCCGGTGACGCCGGTGGCGTCCGCTGCTGTCGCCTCCTCGGGGCCGCTCTCGCTCGCCTCGGCGACCGACTCCAGGTCGGTACCGAGGGGGAACTCGAGACCGTACTCGGCGGCAGTTTCGAACGAGGCAATCGCCGCACGGAGTTTCACACCGAGCAGTTCCGTGTCCCCGATCGTGATGGCGATATCCGCGTTGATCACCACACCCTTGTCCAGCAGCGTCTCGAGCATCTGTGCGAGGTCACCCTGTGTGCGGGTGGGTTTCGGTCCGCTCATTGCTCCTCACCCTCGCCGTCGGCCTCGCCCGTGGCCGGCCCGTCCCCGTCCTCGTCGCGGTCGGCCCGAATCTGTTCGTACAACTTGAGCCCGTAGAGACGGGCCGCCGCCGGGACGGTCGACCCTCTCGGCTGTGCCGGGACGGTCGAGTGTGAGTGTCGCACCGCAACCTCCTCGTTCGAGTCGGTCGACGGGACCGTCGAGTGTGCGCTCGCGCCCGTCGACCCCCTGTCCTCGGACTGGTCGGTGTCGCGGTCGACGTTCTCGGCGCGTCGACGCGCCAGTTTCCGGCCCTGGGCGAGGAGGTTCTGTCTCGTCCTGTCGCGGTTACGGAGCGCTCTGGCGACGACCTTGTTCCGCTGCTGTGTCTGTTTTCGTCGTTGGGTTCTGTTGTTCGTCATGTATTCGTCTCTCCGTCGGTCTCGCCGCCCTGTGGTTCGACGTGTACCTCGAGTACCTGGTTGGTGAATGCGACCTCGGTGACACTCGCCCCGCCCCAGTCGAGCGGGACCGACCTGAGAACCGCACCGTCGACACGGATCTCGAGTGCCTCGTCGTCGTCGGTCGTCTCGACGCTGACCTCGTCGGCCGAAACCGCCGGGAGGTCGGCAACGACGACGAGTTCGCCGTCGGCGTCGTTGACCCTGACCCGGTACTCGTGGTCCTCGGACTCCCCTCTGATGTCCCAGTCCGGGCTCCGGCGGTCGCTGCGACCCTCGCCGTCGGGGGCTATCGTGCCGATATTGATGTCGTAGTCGAACGTCGCGTCCCCGCGCCGGACGGTGTCGGACCGTCGCTCACCGGTGTCCAGGTCGGCGTCGTCGAGCTGTTCGAGCAGTGTCGAGAGCGTCTCGAAGACGTTCCCGAGCGGAATCGACCCGGGGAACTCCTCGTCCTCGTCCGAGTCGTCTCTGTCGGTGTCGTCGGGCATAGTCACTGCACCTCGATGTTCCCGCTGATGAGTTTCTCGTGGACCTCCTCGGCAACCTGGAGTTCGGCCTCTAACTGCCCTTTCTTCCGCTCGTACTCCGACTCCGGCCGTTCCCCGAGTTCGTACAGCAACTGGTTTTCCTTGAGGTCGTCACGGATGGCCCCCATATCGTGGAGTTCGTCCAGCACCATCGCGTGGAGGATGTCGAGCAGCGAGACGAACGGCTTGAGCAACAGGTCGTCGACCAGGATCATCAGTTACTCGCCTCCGCCCCGACCCGGATGTCGACAAAGTTGTACGGCGCCCAGGGACCGGTGTACTTGACGAGCACGTCCTCGTTTGCTGCTTCGAGCCGGTCGACGGCCTCGTCGAAGTCGTCGCGCTGGTCCTGTTCGACGAGATACGACCGGTTTGCGATGAGCCGGTCACTGAAGAGGTCGTCCTCTGTCTGGCCGGCACTCAGCGGGTCGAGTTCGTCCTCGAGTAGCCCGCGGAGTTCGTCGGCGTCGGTCGCCCCGTCGGCGGGGTCGACCATCTTGACCCCGAGTTCGACACAGCCCTCGACGTCGTTGAGCGCCTTCCGGAACGCCCGCTGGGCGCCCCGCATCACCCCCTTCAGCGTCCGGGCGTTTTTGAACGCCATGCCAAAGCTCATCGGCACGACGGTCTGGACGTCGTCGCGCTCGACGACCGACCGGAGCACGTCGTCGTGCGTTGCGACGGCCTCGTCGGACCGCTCCGGCTCGGTGGTATCGACCGTGGAGGTGAGCGCCGAGTGGGACCGGTAGTCGACCGTCACGAGCCTCGACGCGCCGAAGACGCCATCGACCTCCATCTCGATGTCGGTCTGTTCGATGATGCCGTACACGTACAGGTTGGAATTGTTGTCGCTCATTGTTCTGGGTTGTGAGTGGTGGAACTGCCGGTTGATGTCGGCGCGGCGCCGCGTGGGTAGGTCGGTACGGCCACCTCAGACCATCTCCTGGAGTGCGATGTCGAGGGTCCCGTCGGTCATGCTCGTGTCGAACCCGAGAAACGGGGTGACCGGGTTCTTGCCGTACATAAAGACGGTTTCGCCCCGCCGTTCGAGGCGAAGGTGGACGTCCGCCACCCGGTCGGCACGGGTTCGCTCTCTGCTGCCCGGTTTCGTCACGAGGACCGAGAGGTCGTTGTGCAGCGCGACGTAGGTGGCGTGGTCACTCATGATGTCGCTGAGCGCGTCACCTGCCGCGTCCATGCTGATAGTGTGCAACAGCGGGCCGTCACTCTCCCCGCGGAGGGACTCGAGACGACGGATGTAGTCGTCGTACTCGAACCCGCCGGCGTCGTCCCGTAGGCCGTCCCCGTCGGCGTCTGTCGGGTCGTCGTCGACACCGGACATGGCTGTCATGCTCCTGTGGTCGTAGGTCTCGAAGACGTCACAGCGGGCCTCGAACTCCGAGTCCGCGAGCCCCGGCTCCAGGTTCCGCCGCACCAGCCCGGGACTGCTCTCCGGGAGCGGGACGACCGCAACACCCAGGCCGTGAGAGAGGAAATTCTGTGCGGTGGCGAGACAGGGCAGACTCCAGGCGTCCCGGGAGAGGTCGGGACCGAGTTCGAAGTGGACGACACTGCCGCGGTTGTAGCCGCCGTCGAGCATCGTGTCGAGGTCCTCGATACCGGTCGAGAACTTCGACTTCGAGTTGCCGACGGGCGTCCACTCCGGGTCGCCGACGACGCCCCGGGAGACCGGCAGGTCGACGGGCGTGAACACCCGAAAGGTCTCCTCGGAGAGTGTGAACGGCCGCGTCCGGTTGGCGATCCGGACACCCCGGAGTTTCTCGAGCAGGAGTTCCCGCTCGGGGCGACCCCCGGTGCTGTGACCGACACGGAGTTCGACGACACCGTCCACGACGTAGTCAAGCTTCGTCTGGTCCGCCTCCTCGGTGATCAGGATGATCCGGAACCCGTGGCGACGGGCGAGTTTGGCCATCCGGGTCACCAGCTCCTCGGGTTCGGGCGCATCGTCCTGGTGGGCCTCCGAGAGCAGGTGTTGTTCGACGAGTTCCCAGCTGTCGAACACGGCGGTAAAGGGGTCCGAGACGTCGCTGACCGCCCGCAGCCACTCGAGGAAGGTGTCGGGGTCGAACCTGTCGGCGCCGATCTCCTCGGCGGGTGTGATGTCGGCGTCGAACGGGTCCTGCGAGATGTCGAGCACGTTCGACGGGGTGAGACGGGTTGTCTCCTTCAGGTAGTTGCGGTAGATGGTGTCAGTGTCCACGCGCGTGGTCACGTAGAGAACGTCCCCGCCGTACTGCCGGAGAATGTCGAGCGCCTGGACGGCAAAGAGCGTCTTCCCGGCACCAGGGTCTCCGCGAACGAGGAGCACCTGACCCCGCCCCTGGGTGAAAAACCGCAGGAGCTCTGCCGGGAACTTCTCGACGCCGCGTTGACCCGCGTTTACGTGTTCACGTTCTGAATGGTGTGACACCGCGTTCGAACACAGACGAGCCACTGGCAAAACAGTATCTCCGGTTACGTGTGTCGTTTTGTCGGCCGTTACGTCGGGCGTAACGCGGGCCATCACGCGACCCGTAATCCTGTCTGAAATCGTACATACCTATTCATATCCCCCGTGTCTCTGAAGAGATGGACATCTGTCCACGAACACCAATGGCACAACCCGACTCATCCAGTCTGGCAGAAGTATTGGACCGCGTGCTCGACAAGGGCATTGTCGTCGACGTCTTCGCCCGTGTCTCGCTCGTCGGGATCGAGATCCTGACCGTCGAGGCCCGCGTCGTCGCGTCCTCGGTCGACACGTTCCTCCACTACGCCGAGGAGATCGCAAAAATCGAGCAAGCCGAAATGACCGCCACCGCGGCCGAAGCACCGGCGGACGCACCGACGCCCTAACGCGCCGGCGCGCTCCCGTCACGCAGTCCCGTTTTCGAACGTACACCATACAACCAGGAACATGACAGTAAAAGAGAAACACGACGGATTCGCCGAGATGCGCGCCGAGTTCGCGCTCGCGCGAGAAGACGTTAACCAGTACACCGAGCAGTTCTGGGGCGACGTCAGGGACAAACAACAGCTCGCGGTGACGTTCCGCGAGGAGATGTCGGACATGGAGTCGACATTCGAACAGGCACTGGCTGCCTTTGACGCGTACGCCGCGGAGTTCGAGTCCGATGTCGCCACAAAGCAGGACGCGGCGACCGCCTTTCGCGAGGAGATCGAGGCGACCCGCGACGCCTTCGAGACCATGCTCGTCGAGTTCGAGGCCTACACCGAGGACTTCGAGGACGACGTTGGCGCGAAACAACAGCGGGTCGACGAGTTCCGGGAGGAGGTCGCCGCGACACACGCCGCCTTCGCCGAGGCGCTGGGGGACTTCGAGGAGTTCGCCAGGGCGTTCGACCAGGACGTACAGGAGAAACAGCAGGATGTCGAGGCGTTTCTCGAGACGGTCGAGGAGGTCCGGGCGGCCTACGAGCAGGCGAGTGACGAGTTCTCCCGGGCTGTCGTCGAGTTCTACGGGTACGAGGAGGAGCCGGCACACACCGCCACGGCCACCACAGCCGGGTCGGTCACCGACGACGAGTCCGTGTCCGAGTCGTCCACGACCGACGGCCACGACCCGGCCGACGCCGACGCCGACGAGACCGAGCGGGCCGACGACGGCGTCGATATCCCCGTCGGTGACAGTGAGTTGCCGACGATCAACGACCAGCTGACGGGCGAGGACGCCGAGTCACAGGACAGCGGGGGCGCGCCCGAGGACATGGTCAAGTGTCTGACCTGCGGGGAGTACTACCAGGCCATCACCGAGTCACACCTCCAGACCCACGAACTCTCCATGGAGGAGTACAAGGAAGAACACGGGCCCGACGTGGCGCTGTTCCCGGGTGAGGAGTAATGGCGCAGCGAGACGGTCACGAGCGGAAGGTGCGTGGCTCGCAGATCCGCGACAGCCGAAGCGAAAAGCGTCGACAGAACGGGGGCGGAAGCTCCTCGACGCAGCGCCAGTCGGCACAGACGGGCACCGCCGCCGGGCAGTCCGCAGGGCTGCGTGACGTCAGTGACCTCCTCGACTCGTTTGTCGACTCCCCCGAGACGGAGTCGGTCACCCGGCGCGTCGAGCGCTGGGTCTCGGTCGACCGTCCGGTTCACCTCGTTGGACCGACCGGCTGTGGGAAGACGGCGCTCGCGATGCGGGTCGCGTCCGAGCGGAACCGCCCAGTCGTCTGGATCAACGGTGACGCCGACCTCGACACGAAGGACCTCGTCGGCGACTTCAGCGAACAGGAGCGGGTGTCTGTGCGCGACAAGTACATCCACAACGTCACCAAAAGCACTGACATCGTCCGGGACCGCTGGGTTGACAATCCGCTCACTGTCGCCGTTCGGGAGGGCGCAACCCTCGTCTACAACGAGTTCTCGCGGACGAAACCCGCCGCGAACAACGCACTTCTCTCAGTTTTCGAGGAAGGAATTCTCGAACTTCCTGGCCAGCGTGGCGACGACAGGCTCGTCGAGGTCCACCCGGAGTTTCGCGCCATCCTCACCTCGAACGACGTCGAGTACGCGGGGGTTCACGAGCCACAGGACGCGCTGCTCGACCGTCTCGTCGGCGTCTACATGGACTACTACAACTTCGAGACGGAGGTGGAGATCGTCCACTCCCACGTCCCGGAGGCACCCGACCCGCTCGTCCGGGGGTGTGTCGACGTGCTGCGCACCGTCCGCGACGAGTTCGACTGGAATCTCGGCACCCGCGGGGCCATCATCGCCGCCGAGGGGTTACTCACCGTCCCCGAGGAGGAGCGCGACGACGCCTTCTTCCTCGAGGTGATGACCGACGTTCTCTCGTCGAAGGTCTCCGGCCGAGCGGAACTCGACGCCGCACAGGAGTGTGTGGCGACAGCCATCGACGACATGGACGGTGACGGCGTATGACCGACCAGCAGTCGCTCGACTCGGAGCAACAGGACGAACCCGACGACGACGCGACAGCCGGTTCGCCCGAGGACGAGGAGCTAACTGTCCTCGACGTCCGCGAGCGGGTGTCCGAGGTCGCCGAGTCGCTCCTCGGTCAGCCCTTCGACGGGATCACGTCGGTCGAACGCGCCGAGGGCGGCGGCTGGCGTGCGCTGTTTGAGGTCGTCGAACGCAGTGCGGTCCCCGATACACAGGACATCATCGGCCGGTACGAGCTTCACCTCTCGAGGACCGGGACGGTCGAGGAGTACTCGCTCCAGCAGCGGTTCAAGCGGAGCGAACTGCAGGGCAAAGCGCTCTGATACCGCCGCTGTCCCGTCGTCAAGGTACTACCCCGGGATGGCGAGCTTCTCAACAGACGCACAGCCGGCAGTATGGCAGCCCCGGTCGGTGACGCATCGGCGGCGCGCAGGGCCTCCGTCGGCCGGTCCCCACCGCCACCGGTAGCACACACAGTCTATCGTCCACGTGGGCGGGCTGTTCAGCCGTCCTGTCTGGCGGCCTCCGGCTCGGTCCCCCGGACGTCGCCGGGCCCTCGTTTTCAACCCTCGAAATGCGCCACAGCTACTTTATCGCCGTAAGCCGACTCTCCCTGTGTGAACAGACACGCTCCACCCGGGAACGGCAGCTGCGTCCCCCTGGCAGACCAACGCCCGGCACCCGTCGTGACCGGTACCAGCGCCCCGAGCGTGTGTCCGCCCCCGGGTGACAGGTCGTCCCCTGTCGCGGTCGTCGGGCTGTCGGTGGCCCCGCCACCGGATGCCCCGGCGCTCGCGCGGGACCGCGTGGGAGACGAGCCACCTGCCACGACGGGTGTGGTCGCCAGGCATGAGTGACTCCAGCGGCGTCTCCTTCGGGCACGACCGGCCGACCGGCGGGGCGGGACTGGGCGGGCGTACCGCCCACCTCGCCTCTGTCTACGAGGACAGCGACGAGCAACTCGAGACCGTCGCCTCCTTTCTCCGCCAGGGGCTACAACAGAACGAGCGGTGTCTGTACGTGGTCCACGACAACACCGCCGAGGCCGTGCGCGTCGCCCTCAGGGACGGCGGTGTCGATGTCGCAGCGGCCAGGGGCTCCGGTGCGCTCGCGGTTCGAACGCCGGAGGAGGTGCAGCTCAGGACGGGTGAGTTCGACCGGGCAGCGACGGTCGAGTTCTGGACGGAAGCACGCGAGCGAGCCCGGGGTCAGGGGTTCGAGAGACTCCGGACCGCCGTCGAGATGACGTGGGCACTCGACAGCGGGACCGGTCTCGACGCCCTTGCGGAGTACGAGGCGCTTCTCAACCCCGCCCTGGCCGGCGAGGACTGTGTTGCGCTCTGTCAGTACAACCGCAACAGATTCCCGCCGGAGGCCATCTCCGACGTTGTCCACAATCACCCCCTTCTGCTCGACGACGGGACCGTCACTCACAATACCCGCTACGAGCCGCCCGACCGGGGCAACGGGTCGACCGGGCACCGGGCGGCCGGTAGTCCGGGGGCGCAACCCCCCCTCCAGCAGGCACAGGGCGGTTCGGCGTCGTCCCTGCGCCCGACCGCAGGCGACCGCCCGGTTCGCGTGCTACTAGTCGACGACGAACCCGGCTACGCCGACATGGTCGCCGAGTACCTCGAACTGAACGACGGGGTCGACACAGTCGTCGCCGAGACGGACCCCCAGGAGGCGCTGGCCCGTCTCGAGGACAGTCCCGTCGACTGTGTCGTTTCGGACTACGCAATGCCCGGGGTCGACGGGCTGGACTTTCTCGGGTTGGTGCGCGAGCGCCACCCCGACCTGCCGTTTCTGATGCTCACGGGCAACAGTGACGAGGAGACCGCCGCCGAGGCAGTCTCGGCCGGTGTCACCGACTACTTCAGAAAGCAGTCCGACACCGACCACTACGAGAAGCTGGCCCACCGGGTCTCGAACGCCGTCGAGGGGTACCGTGCCGAACAGGCGATGCGCGCGAGCGAGCAGCGGTTTCGCTCGCTGTTCGAGAGAGCCTTCGACGCGATGGTCGTCACCGACGACACCGGCACACACGTCGACGCGAACCCGGCGGCCTGCGAGCTATTCGAGACGCCACGCGAGGAACTCCTGGGCCGGTCGTTCGTCGACTTCGTCCCGGACGCACAGGAGCGCACGTGGCCGTGGCAGGACACCCGTGGGACACGCCCCGAACGGGCAACTGTCCCGCTGCGTACCGCGACGGGCGCCGACTGTATCGCCGAACTCGCGGCGACGCCCGATATCCTGCCGGGCCGACACCTGCTCGTCATCCGTGACGTGACCGACCGCGAGCAGTACGAACGGACGCTGACGGCGCTTCACGGCTCCGCACGGGACCTTCTCGCCGCCGAGTCGAAGACGGCGGTCGCCGGGAGTATTGTCGAGGCCGCGACCGACATCCTCTCGATGCCCGTTGTCGTTGTCTACCTGTTCGACCCCTCCGAGGGGGTGTTGTGCCCTGCTGCGGTCAGCAGTGAGACCGTCGACAGGTCGGCCCTCGGCCCGGTGGCTCTCGGGGACGACAGTATCGTCGGGGAGACGTTTCTCGACGAGGAGCCGAAGACGGTCAGCGCGACGGGCACCACACCGTCACTCCCGGTCACGGGGGCGTTTGTCGTCCCGCTCAACGACCACGCCGTCTGTCTCTTCGGCGAGACGGATTCGGCGGTGACCGACGGGGACGTGGAGCTGGTGGAAACACTGACAGCGACGGCCGAGACGGCACTCGACCGTGTCGAACGGGGAAGCAAGCTACAGGCACGGACGGCGGAACTCGAGGCACAGAACCGCCAACTCGGGGAGTTACGTCAGCTCAACGCGACAGTCCGTGAGATCGGGCAGAGGGTCGCGCAGGCCGACACCCGGACGGATATCGAGCGTGGCGTCTGTGACCACCTGTCCACGTCAGACGGGATTGCGATGGTCAGGGTCAGCGGGTTCGACTCCGAGGACCAGTCGCTGGTCCCCAGAGAGTGGGCCGGCGGGCCGCAGGCAGACCGGTATCTCGACGCCGTCTCGGGCACACTCCACGACAACTTCGAGCCCGCAGCGCGGGCCGCGGTCACCGAGAAGCCGGTGTACGTCCCGGACGCCGCGGACAGTCTACAGGACGAGGCCTGGCGCAAGGCCGCCCTTTCACACGGCTTTCGGTCGGTTCTCAGCCTCCCGCTTCGGTACAAGGATATCTCCTATGGGACGCTCACCGTCTACGCGGAGCGCGAGGACTTTTTCGACGAGCTGTCGCGGCTGGCACTGTCCGACCTCAGCCAGAAGGTCGCGAACCTGATGAACACGGTGGACCACCAGCACGCGGTCCTCTCCGGCACGATGACGGAGGTGACGGTCCAGTTCACCGACGACCGTATTCCGCTCTACTACATTGCCTCGGAGGCGGGCTGCTCGCTGGTCCTGAGGACCGTTACCCCTCAACCCGGCGGCGATATCCTGAAACGCGTCCGCGTGGAGGGGGCCACCCCGGCAACGGTTACCGAAATCGCCGAGAAGGTCGCCGCACTCTCCGAGGCGTCGCCCGTGGAGGCGGGCGACGAGGATATCGTCGAGCTACAGGTCTCGAGCACGTCACTCACCGACTACTTCGCCGACCGCGGGATTCGCGTGCTCGACGCCACCGCCGACGCCGAGGCCGCGGAGTTCCGGCTCTCGGTCCCCGACACTGTCGACGTCCGGGAGCTGTTCGAGGACCTGGAGTCGCGGTACGGTGACCCCGAACTCGTCTCGAAAAGCGAGCAGGACCACACCGACACCAGGACCGAGGAGCCGTACCGGTCGAAGCTGACGCCCCGCCAGCAGGAGGTGCTACAGACCGCCTACGACAGTGGCTTTTTCGAGTCCCCTCGTTCCAATACCGGCGAGGATGTCGCCGACCAGCTCGGTGTGTCGCCACAGACGTTTTACCGCCACGTCAGGGCCGCCGAGCGGACCCTCTTCGACACGGTATTCGACAACGGGGGTGAATAGTCACCCCCAGTCCCGGCACCGACGCGAACATTCACCCAGAGCGCCTAACGGGATATGCCTCCTCGGTTCGAGCGATGCCGGAGCACAGACGTGGTCGACATCTCCCCCACGACCCCCCACACTCTGTCCCCCCCAGTGCAGTCCCCACCCGACTCCGGCATCAGTCGGCTTTTCGTCCGGTCCCGCGGGTCACACCGGCAGCCACGAGGCGACAGCAGCGACAGACCGGACTACCGGGGCACCCCGACGAGCCGAGTGGCCGGACAGTTTCAGTACCAGACAGTTACGAACCATGAACGACGATATGAAGGCGCTTCTCGAGGAAGCCACCGACCAGGCCGAACAGCAGCATGACCCCTCACCACAGCTGGCGCCGTCGGACAGTTCGGCACCAGCCAGCCGCGGCGACACCCCGCCTACCAGGGTTCGTCTCGAACGGTCCTTCGCCAGCGAGTATCTCGACGAACTCATCATCGCGGTCCTGTTTCGCTGTGAGGAGGCGAACGGGATGGACATCATCCGGGAGTTCACACACCAGTTCGGCGTCCAGTTCAGCCCCGGGACCGTCTATCCACACCTCCACTCGCTCGAGGAGGAGGGGATTCTGGCCCGGCGCGAGTGCGTCCAGACAAAGGAGTACCGGATCGACGACCTGGAAGCCGCACGGGCGTGTCTCACCGCCGTGTTGTCCCAGCTGACGTGTCTCGAGTCCTTCCTCAGCGGGACCGGCAGAGAGACCGAGGAGACCGACGAACCGTCACGCCGATAGCCACGCAGGATGTCAGGAGTAAGCCTGCTCAACATGGTGCTCACGACGGGGGCGATCTTCGGCGCCCTCACCACCTACATCTACGTGTCCACGGGGCTCGCCTACCGCCACCGGGACAATGGACTCGCGTATATACTCCTTGTCATGGGTGTCGGCGTCTGGAACGGGGTGTTCGCCGTGCAGTTTCTCAGCACGACCCCGGTCGTCGACCAGTTTTTCTTCTCGCTGAGCATGGTCGGCGCGCTGCTCGCCGGCCTCGGCTGGTTCCTGTTTGCGAGTACTGCCAGCACCACACCCAACATCCCCGCACGTCGGGCCGTCTACGGCACCGCTGCTGTCACAGTTGGCCTCGCAATCACGCTGTTGATCACCGCACCGGTGCACTCCGTTTACTGGACGATGGACGCCTCCTCCTCTCTGCTGGCCGAGTTCACCCCGAAGGTCGGCTACTGGGCCCACACCGGGCTGCTCGTGGGGCTGTTCGGCGGCGGGAGCGCGCTCTTTGCCGTCGCCTGGCGCCGCGGTGAGAGCCTCATTTACACGCGCGTCTACACGACCGCCGGGGTCGCAACCGTCCTGGCACTTCTCGGCAGTCACGTCCTGACGCCGGGGGGCATGACGGCTGCGCCGCTCATCGCCGTCTGTCTGACGACGACCGGCTGGCTCCAGGCCAAGCGATGGACGCCGAGTTTCTCCCTCGGCTCTGATGGGCGTTCGTCCACCGGCGGCAGTGAGCCGGAATAAGTTACCTCGCGGGCGCAGTGGGCAAGCCCGATGTGTTTGTGAGGTGTGCCGCGCTTGCGAGCGTGTTTCGGGCGGAATTAATACTGCCGGACAGAAGTACGTGAAGACCGGTGTCGTGCAGTGGCCCGAAATCCTGCAGTTTCGGCCCTCTCCGTCGGACGTGGGGTGCGAAATGTTCTGTCCGACAGTATAAGCAACCGTGAGGCGGGCGTGGCGGGATTCGGACCGGAGCCGGATGGTCGGCCTCGCTCCGCTCGGCCGCTGCAACTGGCAGGGGTCGAATCACCGGGCCGTTTCACGTCTCGCTGTCGCTCGGCGGAAACGGGCGTGGCGGGCTTTCATTCAGACCCTGAACGAACCGCCCTTTAATCGGTGTCATATCCGGTTTTGAGGGGTCAGTCTTGTGCTGTCATCGCGGTTCCCCCAACCGAACCATGGCACTGGAACCGATCGAACCGGCCGAGGCTGTCGAACTGTACCTCACAGACAGAGAAGCAGAACTGACGCAAGCAACACTTAGGTCACACCAGTGCCGTCTGGGACACTTCATCCGCTGGTGTGAGCAGCAGGCGATTGCGAACCTGAACGAGTTGTCCGGCAGACGATTACACAAGTACCGCCAGTGGCGACGAGCCGATGGTGAGCTCTCTCCAGCGTCGGAGAAAACCCAGATGGATACTCTTCGAGTGTTCATCCGATGGTTGGAGAAAATCGACGGGGTGGAGCAGGATTTGCATACCAAGGTCAGATCACCATCCCTGAGCGATGGGAATAAATCACGCGACGTGATGCTAAGCAGCGACCGCGCCAAGCGAGCGTTGGACTACTTACAAAAATACGAGTTCGCATCCCCTCAACACGTCGTACTCGGATTGCTGTGGCATACGATGATGCGAGTTGGAGCGCTTCGTGCACTCGACGTGGATGACTACACTGCATCGGAAGAATATCTTGAGGTGAAACATCGTGTGGACACCGGAACCTCTATTAAAAACCAAGAGAGTGGAGAACGGTTGGTCGCCCTCTCTGATGAGTTCTCTCAGATCGTATCGGATTGGATCACCGATCGCCGACCTGCAGTACAGGATGAATATGACCGGCACCCACTAATCTCCTCACCGCAGGGGCAAGTTCACAGAACAACCCTTCGCCGAGATTGCTACAGATTCACTCGACCTTGCGTATTCACAGATGAGTGTCCACACGATCGCGAGATCGTCGAGTGCGATGCGACGGGTCACGATCACCCCTACGAGTGTCCCTCAAGCGTGTCGCCACACGCACTCCGGCGGGGCGCACTGACACACGCGTTGAATGCTGACATCCCAGAAAAGGTCCTCAGTGACCGAGCAAACGTCTCAGAATCCGTCCTCGACGAATTCTACGACCAACGCTCAAGCAAAGCACGCATGGAACAGCGTCGAGAGTACTTGGGAATATGTGAAATTTAACAACCCTTCACCCACAAGAACGTAGTAAAATCCAACAGGGATTTTTATTCATTCTCCGCTGCCGAGGTGCAAAGCTGAGTATGAACTTCAGAGACTGCCGAACTATCTCAATAAGAGTCTGGTAATGCCCCTCAGATTGAAGATGACAGGACAATCAAAAGGTACTGTGACAGTCAGACCACCGACAAAAGAAGATATACAGGAATTGAGTGACGAGTTCTTTTTTGATTTGTCCGAAGTTGAGATTGAGCAGTACAAGGAATTGGTTGGGGAAACACTAGCCTCATACGATGTTGTACATTCGTACGGTGAAATCATCAACGATGAGAGCCTTGCAGGCGGTGATCGGCAGCCTGGCTATCGGGTTGAACAACAGGCAGTCGATGATCCGTTCAACGCCTGGATTACGCGGTGTCGTGTTGAAGGATCTGATTCTGGACCCCTGACTGGATGGGAAGTGGCAATCAAAGATAATATTGCGGTCGGGGGGGTTGAAATGACCTGCGGCTCACAGGTGGTAGAGGGATTTACTCCCCGACACGACGCAACGGTTGTAGAGCGACTACTCGAGGCTGGTGCAACGATAGTCGGGAAAACAAACATGGACGACATGGCTTTCACCGGTAACGGCCACTCCAGTGCGTTCGGTCCGACACTTAATCCACATGATGACGAACACTTAGCTGGTGGATCCTCCGGAGGAAGTGCCATCGCAGTGCAGCAGGGCGAGGTAGACGTGGCACTCGGCGGTGACCAGGGTGGGTCAATTCGTGCACCTGCAGCGTGGACGGGAATTGTCGGACACAAGCCGACACATGGACTGGTCCCATACACAGGTGCGATTGGGATCGAAAATACAATTGATCACTGCGGTCCGCTCGCTCCTGATATTGAAACTGCGGCACAGACACTCTCCGTGCTGGCCGGCCGGGACCCAGCAGATCCACGACAACCAGAACGCGTCCCTACTGAACAGTATCATGAGAACCTTACCGAGGACGTGACTGAACTCTCGGTTGCCGTGGTGAAAGAGGGCTTTGACCGGCCCGAGCATGAGTCTGAAGTGAACAAAGCCGTCAACGAGGCACTTGACCAGCTCGAGGATGCAGGAGCCACGGTCGAATCTATCTCAGTTCCCATGCATGCGGATGTGATGGACATCTATACCGTTGCACTTGCCGAAGGATTCGTCGCTGCTATCGAAGGTGAGGGAGCAGGCCACAACTGGAAAGGTGAGTACGACACAGGGTGGATCAACGCGTTCGGGAACGCCCGTCGTGCACAGGGTGGATACTTCCCTCCGAGTGTGAAACTCACCCTTCTCGTCGGTGGGTACGCCAAAACTGAGACACAGACCGTCTCCTACGCGAAGGCAATGAACCTCCGGAACCGACTCACTCGCAACTACGACAGCGTTCTCTCGGAGTTCGACATCGTCGCGATGCCGACGACACCAATGCAAGCGCATCGATACAAGCCGGACGCTGATATCTTCGAATTCATCGCTGATGCGTGGACGAACCTCGCCAACACGAGCGCGTTCAACATGACCGGACATCCGTCGCTGTCGGTTCCCGTTTCGAAAGCAAACGGTCTGCCAGTAGGCGTGATGCTCACTGGGAGTCACTTCGAAGATGCAACGGTCCTCGGCGCAGGGAAGCGGATCGAAGAGATGTACTGACCCGTACTACTGCTTACTGGCGGTGAACGATTGCTCACATTTCCCTCGGTCGTGAGCCGAGTTCAGTCTACGTTGGCTGTGATCTTTAACTGTGAGATTTCTGGCTTTTCCGCCAGTAACTCGGGCATCACGGCGTCCGCAAACGCCTCGTAATGCTCGGTCTGAGCATGGACTTCGACGGCGTCGGCAGACTCACACTGCTCAACGAACCACAGAAGGTTCGGGTTTTCAATATCCGTAGCTACTCGATAATTGATGACACCCGGTTCGTTGTGACTCGCTGCAGTGAGCCTTCGTGCTTGAGCGACGACTTTCTCCCGATGGTCCGGACCGTTATTAAGACGGGATACACACATTGTGCACCGGAATTGGCCATTCTATAACGCTAGCATTAAATAAACTGGACGAACAGATTGATCAGATTAGGGTACCCCTCTCTCCGAGCGCACCAGCCAATGACAACCGATACTCCGGAGTGACGATTATGAACGGGAGCTCACCGACTTTGCCAGTCGGAGTTCTGCTCCCAGGTGTAGGCGGCCTTGATTACATCCCCGTCTTCAAACCGACCACCAGCAAACATCAGCCCCACTGGCAGCCCATCTGCCGTGCCGCAGGGGACAGAAATTGCCGGGTGGTGAGTTAGATCGAACGGCGCCGTGTTCTTTGCAATTGGGAGTGACCGACCGATTCGCTCAACCCGAGACAGGTCTGGATCGATTTCAAAGGGTTTCAGCGGGATCGTTGGCATCGCGATCACGTCCGCATCTTGCAAGATTGCGTCGATCTCGCGTCGCATCTGGAGCGTGATGTTCTGCCCCTTTGCGTAGAAACTACTTCCTTTTGTCTGCCGATTGAGATATTCCATAGTCAGCCAGGTCGTCTTCACAGAAGCGGGGAAGTCGCGGCCGTCACTCTGTCTGAATTTTGAGTAGGCGTCCGCGAGGCCGCTATTGTACCAGCCATCGTACAGAGAGCCGACACCTCCCTGTTTGAGTACCTGGATCCCACCCTGACCGGCGATCGCTATCCACAGTGCGAGCGAATCCAAATATCGTGGGAGAGAAACTTCGAACGTTTCAGCACCCATGTCCTTGAGATCGTCAAGCGCCTCCCGGACCGTCTCGTTCACATCGGGATCGCTTTCTTCCCTATTGAATCCCTCCTCAAGAACAGCGATCGTGAGATCCGACGGGTCGTCAACGAGTGAATCAGTGTAGTTGTCGGCTTCAAGATCACTCGGTTGGCGCGGGTCAAGCCCGTCAGGGCCCGCCATGACTTCAAGTGCTGTCGCGACATCTTCAACGGTCTCTGCCATGGGACCAGTGTGGTCAAGCGAGTTGTCGATTGGAAAGATTCCGGTGTATGGGACAAGCCCTGTCGTGGGCTTGATACCGACAATCCCACAACAAGCGGCCGGGATCCGAATAGAGCCGCCCTGATCGCCCCCAATCGCAATATCAACCTCGCCGGCCGCGGGCGCTGCTCCGCTCCCGCTTGATGAACCACCTGCAATGTGCCCAGGGGCGCGGGGATTTGACACGGTCCCGAAGTCCGAGGTGTCGCTCGACCCTGAAAAAGCGAAACTTTCCATATTGAGTTTCCCGGTGATCGTCCCGCCCGCATCCAGAAGGCGCTCAACGATCGTTGCATCAACGTCGGGGACGTATCCTTCGAGCACCTGTGAACCACAGGTCATTTCGACACCGGCTAAGCTGATGTGATCTTTCAGCCCAATGGTCTTTCCGGCCAGTAGACCACCGTCTGCTCCGTCGACTTCGACTTTGGTGATCCAAACGTTGTGAGGGTTGTTCTCTGGCTCAGGACGATGTGGCCCCGTTCGGTCGGGGTAAGCGGTTTCATGTGGCGCGAAGGTCGGCTCAGGAACCTCCTGAATCCGTTCGAGAGTTTCTAGTGTTCCAGCTACGAGTTCCTCGTAATCCTCGAGTTCCTGTTCGTTCAACGGCATCCCTGCATCATCTGCAATCTCACGCAGTTCGTCACGGGACGGTTTTCTTATAGGCACAGGTGTACACATAGAGTCTTAAGATACCTTAGTGTGTATTGCGGTGATATTTACGACAATCAAGATCACTGACGGCGTAATCCACTCAGAGTGTATCGAGTGTTGTTTGAGCGTCGTGACGAATCGTTAATCTACTTCAAAGTTGCACGCGGGTTAGAAGGGAGCACTCATTCATCGATAGTGATGGTGTTATGATATATAGAATCGTTTAGTATGCGTCTACAGTCGCAACGGTGTGCCGTTGCGCGTGTTTTTTATTCTCGGGTAGGTGAGAGTACCGGTATCGTCAGCACTCTCACGCCCAAGACGGGTCACGTCATCGGACAAGCGGTAATCGCTAAGTGGTGTTTCAAACCTGAACGTGGGTCTCAAGATCGATCTATGGAAAAGATTTGATGACCGCTACTCAAAAATTGACGCGCCACTAAGAATTTCAAAAACACGGGTTTCGGTCAAGAATCTAGAGAAAACTATGCTCCTGCCTCGCAGTCGTCACGCGGATGTGTAATATATAAACAACGCCCATTATGAAAGAAGGGTATTAATATAGGTCGGTTCGATACTGCATGCTGTGCCATGACAGATGAGTTTGAGATCGTTGAAGCGACGATCAACGAGATTCACGAAGCGATGAAAGCTGGCACCCTCACAAGTGAGGAACTCGTGCGTCGGTACTTCAGACGAATCGAGGCGTATGATCAAGACGGACCAGAACTGAACAGCATCACCACTCTCAACGACGAAGCCGTTGAGCGCGCTGCCGAACTGGACGAGATACTCGAAACAGACGGCATGGTCGGTCCACTGCACGGCATTCCAGTACTGGTCAAAGACCAAGCCGAGACGGCCGGAATTACGACAACGTTCGGCTCCGAGGCATGTACTGACTACATTCCCGAGACGGATGCGACGATAGTTACCCACCTGAAAGAGGCTGGGGCGGTCATCACCGCGAAAACAAACCTTCCAGACTGGGCGTCAGCCTACTTTGGTTACTCTTCGGCGGCCGGGCAGACGAAAAATCCATACGATCCGTCGCGAGATCCTGGAGGATCCAGCGCAGGATCTGGGGCAGGCGTCGCGGCGAATCTCGGTACCATCGGGATTGCTGAGGACACGGGTGGCTCGGTGCGTGTTCCTGCAGCCAACTGCAATCTCTTTGGCATTCGTGTGACGACAGGACTGATCAGCCGAACTGGCTTCTCTCCGATTGTGCCCCGTCAAGACACGCCCGGGCCTGTAGCCCGGACCATGACAGATATGACCCGTCTGTTGGACGTATTGGTCGGATACGACGATGAGGACTCTTGGACAGGGGCCGTCTCCCAGTCACACGTCGATTCCTATATGAATTATCTGAACGATGATGGTCTTGAAGGGAAGCGGCTGGGGGTGTTACGTGATGCTCTCGGAGAGGAGGACCCCAACGCTGAACCGGTTAACCGGACGTTTGAATCCGCATTGGAGTCGTTAGTTGAGGCTGGGGCAGAACTGGTTGATCCGGTCTCTATTCCCGACTTAGACGCACAGGTTGAGGATACGACAATCTATGGATATCACGCTACGATCCATCTCAATGCGTTCCTTGAGGCACGTGATGGCATTCCGTACGATTCGATCCGTGAACTCTACGAGGCCGGAGCGTATCATGAGGGTCTGGATCTAATCCAGGATATTGCGGAAACAACCGACGACCCGGAAAGCGAACTGGATTACTGGCGTAGCACCCTTGACCAGGAATCGTTCCGACGGGACGTGCTTGAGACGTTTGCTGTGAACGACTTGGACGCAATTGTTTTTCCGGACGTCCAAGTGGTTCCGCCGAGGATCTCAGAACTGGGGGAGCGGTACACGACAGCGAACTTCCCGACGAATACGCCGATTGGGGCACAAACGCAATGTCCCGCGATTTCGATGCCCGGGGAACTGACCGAGGAGGGCCTGCCTGTCGGGATTGAACTGCTCGGCACGTCATACGACGAACACCGGCTCGTTGAAATGGCCTACGCATATGAACAGGTGACAGCTACCCGGGAATCACCAAATACCGCGCCACCGCTCTCCTCGGACTAAAGATAAAAAATATAATTAATATGTAACTACTAAACAGCCAGACGAAGAAACGATTTTTGTCAATTTTTCAACTTTTATATCAAAGGCGGCAGCGTTCGTGACTGTCTGGGGTATTTATATAGTCACCAGACAACAGTACGAGTATCATGGTAGCAGGCAGCATTGACAATTCGGGAGAAAAGACATCAACCAGTACAGCAACAGACCGGATCAATCGCCGGACAGCACTCAAGACCGGTGGAGCGGCACTACTGGCCTCACTCGCAGGGTGTAGTGGTGGCAGTACGGGTGGTGGTGGTGGTCCAATCCAGGTTGGACTCCTCGCGGATCGCACGGGTGCGATCTCGGTGTATGGTACTCCTATGAACAATGCAACCCAGCTCTGGCAATCTGAAGTCAACGACAATGATGGCCTGTTGGGACGTGAAGTGGAAGTAAATAACCCTGACCCGCAGTCCGATAACCAGCAGTACCAGAATCTCGCCCGTCAACTCATTCTCGATGACAATGTTGACGTCCTCATGGGTGGGATCACTAGCGCATCGCGGGAGGCAATTCGGGAAGATATTGTCGACGAGAACCAGCAGTTGTACTTTTACCCGGCTCTCTATGAGGGTGGAATCTGTGATGAATACGTGTACATGACCGGGCCCACGCCCACACAGCAGCTCCTGCCGCTGATTGAGTACATGGTAGACGAGTTTGGTGGCGACGTGTACACGCTTGCGGCGGACTATAATTTTGGGCAGATTTCAGCACTGTGGGCCAACCGGTACGTCGAGGACAACGGGGGCTCAATTGTGGGCGAAGAGTTTATTCCGCTTTCCGTCTCGGACTTCGGTTCGACGATTGACCGGGTCGAATCCGAGGACCCGGACTGGATCATGAGCCTACTCGTCGGAAACAACCACGTGTCGTTTTTTAGTCAGGCTGAATCCGCGGGTCTACAGAAGCCGATGGCCTCGACTGTGCAGATTGGGGCGTCGTACGAACACAAGACATTGTCACCGCCGAATCTCGAGGGGATGCACTCGACCTGGAACTACCTGGAGGAACTCCCGACAGACCGGAACGAAGCCTTTGTCGACCGGTTCTACGAGATGTTCCCGGAGACGCAGTATATCAACCAGCACGCAGAGAGTCAGTACGTCTCCTGTCTGCTCTACGAGGCGGCTGTCGAGGAGGCTGGCACGACCGAACAACCGGAAGTCAACGAGGCACTCGAATCCGGGATTACTGTCGAGGCCCCACAGGGAGATGTCGCGCTTGATCCAGCGACGCATCACTTGGTCCACAGCATGTCACTAACCAGGGTGACAGAGGATCACAATCTCGAATTCATCGAGGAAAGTGATCCGATTGAGCCCAGTTGGCTGCAAGAGCGGTGTAGTCTGGGCACGGAAAGTACGTGGGAAGAGCCGACTAGCGAATTCTTCCAGCCAAACTGAGATGACAGCCATCACGACTACACTTGACCTGCTCACCATCATCGCCAGCGGTTTCGGGACGCTGGTACTCGTCGCGCTTGGGTTAGCCATCATCTTCGGCATGATGGGCATTATCAACCTCGCCCACGGGGAGTTCATAATGATTGGAGCGTACGCGACGGCACTCTCGTACCATCAGGGAGTTCCGTTAATCCTCGCAATCCTCGTCGGCGGCCTCGCGACCGGAGTGTTCGGCGTCATCGTGGAAGGACTGGTCGTCCGACACCTCTACAACCGAACAATCGACTCGATGGTGGCAACCTGGGGTCTCAGTCTCATTATGTCGCAGTCGGTACTGTTGATTTTCGGGCCAACGCTTGACGGCATTGGGACGCCGTTCGGATCAGTGAGCTACGGGGCATACTCAGCATCAATCTATCAGTGGGTCCTTGCCGCCGCCGCGATTGTCCTCCTCGTGACGGTCTACCTCATATTCAATTACACTGAGTACGGCCTCCACGCGAAGGCGACAATCGAAGACGCAGAAACCGCCCGGAGTCTCGGTATTGACACGTCACGAATCTACATGATCACCTTCTTTATTGGATCAGTACTGGCTGGCGTGGCGGGGGGACTGTTCGCCCCGACTATTGCACTCGTCCCGTCGCTGGGTGGATCGTACATCATTGAAGCGTTCGTGACGGTGATCGTCGGTGGGCCGAGTATCCTTGTGGGCGTCCCAGCGAGCGGCCTCTCGCTTTCGGTTATCAACGGTGGGGCTTCGCAAGTAGGTGGGACCTTGGCAGGACGTGTAGCGCTCCTGGTCGTAGCCATCCTCATTATCCGGGTGCTTCCAGAAGGTCTCTCAGAGTATCTGACAGTCCGCTTCGGAGGCTGAATACATGAGCGATCAAACTGAAACCATCGACGAGAGAGCAGGGGAAGCAGGCATCGGCGAGAATCTGTTCAGTGTCTTCGAGCGGTTCGAGGGCCCTCACACAATCGGCTCCTCGAACAGATTCTGGCTAGGGTTCCTGCTGGTTGTCACCCTGATTTTCATCTACCCGATGACGGCGAACGAGTTCGGTGTACTCACGACGACGACGCTGTTCGTCTGGGTGCTTCTCTCCTTGAGCCTCAGCATCTGCTGGGGCTACGCCGGCATCTTCAGTTTCGGGCAGACTGCGTTCTTCGGGCTGGGGGGATACACCTTCGGTGTCGTCGGGATCAACCTCCTTCCCGTGACCGGCGGCACGACGCTCGCGCTGGTGACGGCGATACTCATCCCGGCGATCGGTGCGGCGGCGGTCGGATATTTCATTTTCTACGGGCGCGTCTCGGGAGTCTACGTGGCGATCATCACCCTCGCAGTCACGCTAATACTGGAACTGCTGTTCTCGCGAACGGCTGGCCAGGAGTATGCGATCGGTGACGCCCAGCTCGGAGGGTACAACGGCATGACGGGCATTCCGGATTTGACGTTTGGAGTCGGCTCGGTGGCATACGAACTTGGTCCCAACGCCACGTTCTACTTTGTCGTCGGGCTCCTGGTGGTGATGTACCTGGCACTGCGGTACGTCCTCAACTCGAACTACGGCTACATGATTGTGGCCACGCGTGAGTCCGAGAACCGGACGGAGACGTTGGGATACGACACCCGCCTCATCAAGCTCCAGGTGTTCACGGTCGCGGGCGGCGTCGCCGGACTCGGCGGAGCGCTGTACGCCTCGACGGGGAACTTCATCAGCCCGCCGATCATGGGGCTGGCGTTTGCCGCGCTCCCAGTGATCTGGATCACCGTGGGCGGGCGCAAGACCCTCATCGGGGCGATTCTGGGGACGCTCGCTGTCCGGTCGCTGAGCAACCGTCTCGCCTCCGCCGGCAACGAGTTTGCGGTCATCTTCATCGGCCTGCTATTGTTAGTCGCTGTGCTGTTGCTGCCGGAGGGAGCCGTGCCGACGATCAACCGGTATCTCCAGCGCCGGTCCGAGCCCGAGATGGGTGACCAGTCATGAGTCACACTACGAATCCAACCGACCAGACCGGAACCGAGAGCGAGGACATCCTTCGAACGGAGGGGCTAACGAAGACGTTCGGCGGCTTGACAGCAATCGATAATGTGGACTACCGGATGCCGTACGGTGAGATCCGCTGCTTGATCGGGCCGAACGGCGCCGGCAAGAGCACGTTCTTCAACATGCTCGCTGGCCAGTTGCGCCCGACTGACGGCCGGATTGTCTACAAGGGCAAAGACATCACCGATCTTGAACCACACGACCGGGCTCGTCGCGGGCTCAGTATCAAATTTCAGGACGTGAACGTCTACCCGGACCTGTCGGTACGGGAGAACCTCCGGATTCCGGTCCAGCGGTACGAAGACGACGAGAACATCGACAGAGCAATCGATGAACTGCTCAACCTGATCGATCTCGAAAAAAAAGCCGATTTCGACGTCGATCGGCTCTCCCACGGAGAACAGCAGTGGCTGGAAATGGCCATCTCGACCGCGATTGAGCCGGATCTGCTGTTACTCGACGAGCCAACGGCCGGGATGACCATCGAAGAGACCAAAGAGACGGGGGAGTTGATCCAGTCGTTGGCCGATCAGGGGATGACCGTCATCGTCGTCGAACACGACATTACCTTCGTCGAGCAGATCGCCGAACGTGTCACCGTCCTCCATAACGGCGAGATATTCACCGAAGGGACCGTGGACGAAATCAAGAACAACGAAGCGGTCCAGAGGATCTACCTGGGGGAGGAATAGTTCGGATGAGTCTCCTCTCAATCGACGAGATATCCGTCTCCTACGGGCGAACGCCCGTCCTCCGGGATACCAGCCTCTCGGTCGATCAGGGTGAAATCGTCTCGCTGATCGGTCGGAACGGCGTCGGGAAGACGACGCTCATGAAGACGATCATCGGGCTCCTCCAACCGACCGACGGGACGATCACGTACGACGGAGAGGACGTAACTGGCGTGTCTGCGGACGAACGGGCTGGACTCGGACTCGGATACGTACCACAAGGACGCGACATCTTCTCACAGCTATCTGTCGAAGAAAATCTCCGCGTCGGCGAACAGATTAACGAGACCAGCGATGGCTATCTGTATCAGGAAGTATACGACTTTTTTCCACGGTTAGACGAGCGCCGGGGACAGAAAGCTGGGACGATGAGTGGGGGCGAACAGCAGATGCTCGCGATCGGACGGGCACTGATCGGAAACCCCGATCTGTTGCTCCTCGACGAGCCGTCGGAGGGGGTGCAACCCAACATTGTCGATCAGATTAGTGAGACGCTCGGAGACATCCGGACCCAACTCGACATGACGATCTTCTTTGTCGAACAGAACCTCGAATTCACCATCAATACTTCCGAACGAACGTACGTGATGGAAAAAGGGAGGGTTGTGGATAAGATCCCGGCTGACGAGCTCGAAGATTCGGAAATCGTTCAGGACTACATTGCGATTTAATTCTGACGCTATTTCGAATCGGTCACGCCTACCTCTATCTTCATATTGGTCCAATACGAGAGTCTGAACAGCATGTCGGCAGAGGACTATACGGTCGACTACGAGTTGAGCGACACTGATGACAACGTTCACAGCGTATGGAACAACAGTTTAGATCCCGTACTTACTGTCAAGCCCGGAGAAGTCGTCGGTTTTGAGTGTCGTGATGCACTCGATGGACAGGTTATGCAGGATTCAACGGCTGAGGACTTGGCGAACGCGAGTTTCGACCCGGTCCATCCGCTGACCGGGCCGATCGCCGTTGAGGGCGCCGAGCCCGGCGATGTGCTGGCAGTCAACCTGCTCGACTTCGAGCACAAGGGCTGGGGGTTCACCGGGTTCATGCCCGGGGAGATGGGGCTGGGCCTACTGCCCGAAGATTTCCCTGACCCTGGCCTCCACATCTGGGATCTGGAGGACGACATAGCACACTTCGTGAACGGGATTGAGGTGCCCTTGGACATGTTCCCGGGAATCGCCGGCGTCGCCCCGGCAGAGGACGGTGAAC